>BEHN01000014.1 GCA_002898535.1 bacterium HR11 | reverse complement strand
GCACTCGCCCCGCGCCCATGCCTCGACGAGTCTCCGGTACTTCCCGTGAGGCCGGAACCGCAGGACGATGGGGTCCCCATCGTGGGGCCGGACGGCGATACGGACGGTCAGCTCCGTCCCGTCCCACGCCCACCGAAAGACGCTCTTATCGACATAGACCCAAGTCCTCCGGACCTCGGGCTTGTCTTTCCCCTCCCGCCCCCGGCGGCACCGCCGCCGAAAGGCATGGACGACGGCCGCCGCCGTCCGGGCCGACTTCTGGGCCCACGTCGAATGAAGGTCCGGAAAGCGAGCCCGGAAGGACGGATAGAGCGCCTGGACTATCGTGTGGGTCGCCGTCTTGCCGTTCTCCAGGGCCCAGGCGACGGCCGCCCGGACCATCACCCCACACTTTTCGAGCAGGCGGTCCACCTCGGGGACCGGCGAAAACCGGAACTTCAGGCTCAGGGTCGTCACGACGGGGACCTCCCGAGGGCCGATGACATTTTACCCGTCTTTCGCCGTCCGGTCAAGAGTCCGACCCCTTGGAGACCGGCTTAGCTCAGGGGTCATAGCTCATGGCTCATGGTCATTCGCCATTCGCTACTCGCCATTCGCCATTCGCTGCTCGCCACTCGCCATTCGCCATCCGCCATCCGCCGACATGCGGGAGGCTCGGCCCATCGATGGAACTCATCCCAACTGCGTAAGTCCTATCATTATAGGCATCCCGACGCCAGCGGGCTATAGAGATTGCAGATTGCGAATGGGGTCGTCGGGGGATGCACGATCCACCCCCAAGCCCCGCATGCCAGAGCAGGGTTCCCGAAAGGGGATTGCGGATTGCGGGTTGGGGCAGGCAAAATGTTCGACGGCGGGTACTGGATGTGGAGCGCCATGGACCATAGCCCACGGACCACCGACCCATCGAGGTCCCCTTTACCCGACACCCACCACCGGCCATGCAGGACGAACGCCGGGACGTCCTGATCATCGTCGTATTCGGCCTCGTGTTCTTCGTCCTGGGGAACTGGGTCCTCTCCGTCACGTCGCTGGACGAGGGCCGCAACCTGGACGCCACGCGTCGGATGCTCGAGACGGGCGACTTCCTGGTGCCTCACTACAATTGCCGCCTGCGTTTCGAGAAGCCGCCCTTGCTGTACTGGACGACGGCCCTGTGGTTCTGGCTCCTCGGGCCGGGGACCTTCAGCGGCCGACTCGTGTCGGGCCTTTCGGCCATCGCCCTGAGCTGGGCGACGTACCGCATCGCCCGGGACTTTTTCTCACCGGATCGGGCCCGGGCGAGCGCCCTCGTCTTGATGACCTTCCCGCATCTCTGGGTCGAGGCTCGGGCGGCCGTCCCGGAGCTCCTGATGACGGCCTGCATGGCGTGGGGTCTGGATGCCTTCCTACGGGAGCGGTGGGTCCTCGGGTGGCTGGCCCTGGGCCTGGCCTTTCTGGCAAAGGGGCCCGTCGGCGTCGTCTTGCCCGTAGGCGTGTACCTCCTGTGGCGGCGGGACCTGCGGTGGCTGAATCTCCGGGGCCTGGCGGTCTTCGCCGCTGTGGGTCTGCCGTGGTACGGTCTGATGGTCCTCCGCTTCGGCTGGGCCTACTTCTACAAGTTTTTCATCTACGAGAACCTGTTTCGGTACACCGGCGTTTACCGGATTCACATCTATCCCTTTTACTACTATGTCCCTATCGTCCTCGTCAGTTCTCTCCTCTACCTGCCCGCCCTGCCCCGGCTCGTCCGGTCCTTCCGACGACCGATGACGCCCCTCCTCGGGTGGTTCCTCTTCGTCCTGGTCTTCTTCAGTCTGGGCCGAAGCAAGCTCCACCACTACATCCTGTTCGCCTACCCGCCCCTGGCCATCCTGTGGGCCCACGCCACGTCGGACCGCTATCGGCAGGTCGCCCTGGCCGTCGCCGCCCTCCTCCTGACGGCCCTCCTGGTCGGGGCCGACCGGTACGAACAGCGCCGCTTTGTCCCCGTCGCCGCCGCCCTCATTCGTTCGGCTCGACCGCCCGACGTCTACTTCTACAAGACGGAGGAATCGGCCGTCGTCTACTACACCCGGCGGTGCATCCCGGACCTGCCGGCGCCGGCGCAGGCCCGACCCGGCGATTGGGTCATCCTGGAGCGGCCGGCCCTGAAGGACTTTCCCCGCCATCGGCGTCTGGCAGAAGGCCGGGAATTGGAGGGCGACTACCTCCTCATCGCCGTGACGCCTTGAGAGGCTTACAGGCTGAGGGGAAGGGTTCCCTTTTCCCGCCAGATGAGGTAGAGGTTGCGGCCGTAAATGAAGAGGCCCAGGGACTGGCCCAGGATGAAGACAGGGTCCCGGCGGTGGACGGCGTAGATCAACAGGATCGTGGACCCGAGGATGCTGAAGACCCAGAACAGCGTCGGCACGACGCTCCGGTGGGCCCGCTCGCTGGCGACCCACTGGATGATGAACCGGGCCGAAAACATGCCCTGCCCGATTAAGCCCAGGACCAGCCAGAAGTCCGTCATGGGGACCCTCCCGGGGTGGGTTCCAGGGGACTCGTCTCGAGCTCGACGCCGGGTCCGGGGAAGAGGGGTCCGGGACTCCAGACCGAAGCCGTTCCCGATCCGCTCGGCTTTCCGACCCTTTGAGGAAGACGATCTTGCAAGCATAGGGACAGCGTGACGACGATGATGGGGACCCCTCCGCCCGGGCGGCGGCGTCTCTTAAACCCCGTCCCACCATTGCGGAATTTTACGTCCGGTGGGGCCGCGTGTATGGGGGCCGGCGGCGACGGTGTTCGGACCGCTCCCGGGGCGGACCGGACGGTCGGGGCCGTTCGGAGCGGGCCGGGCGGGGCGGTGCAAAGTCCCGATGAGAGAGTCGGATGCGGTTGTCCTCGACGTCCAGGACCTTGACGAGGATCTCTTGGCCTTCGCCCTGGATGACCTCCCGGACGTCCCGGACCGGGTAGGGCGCCATCTCGGACTTGTGGAGGAGACCCACGATGCCGGGCAGGATCTCGACGAAGGCCCCGAAGTCGGTGATCCGGGTGACCTTCCCGAGGTAGGTCCGGCCCTTCTCGACGTCGGCCGTGACGTCCTTGACCATCTTGAGGGCCGCCTCGCAGGCCGCCGCCGTGTCCCCGGCGATAAACACCCGACCGTCGTCCCGGATGTCGATCTTGACGCCCGTCTTTTCGATGATGGACTTGACCATCTTCCCGCCGGGGCCGATGAGGGTGGCGATCTTTTCGGTCGGGATGTAGGTCACGATGAGACGAGGCGCCCGGGGCGAGATGTCCGGCCGCGGGGCCGGCAGGACTTCGGCCATCCGGTCCAGGATGAACAGCCGAGCTTCCCGGGCCTGGTAGAGGGCTTCCCGGAGGACGTCGGCCGAGAGGGCCGGGACCTTGATGTCCATCTGGAGGGCCGTGATGCCCGCCCGGGTCCCGGCGACCTTGAAGTCCATGTCGCCCGTGTGGTCCTCCTCGCCGGCGATATCGGTCAGGATGCGGTACCGGCCCTGGTCCGTAAAGAGGCCCATGGCAATGCCGGCGACCGGCGCCCGGATGGGGACGCCGGCGTCCATCAGGGCCAGGCTCCCGCCGCAGACGGTCGCCATGGACGACGACCCGTTGGACTCCAGGATTTCCGAGACGACCCGGATCGTGTAAGGGAACTGATCCTCCGGCGGGATGACGGGCAGGAGCGCCCGTTCGGCCAGGGCGCCGTGGCCGATCTCCCGGCGGCTCGGGGCCCGCAGGGGCGAAACCTCGCCGACCGAGAAGGGCGGGAAGTTGTAGTGGAGCATGAACCGCTTGAAAGACTCGCCCGTCAGCTCCTCGATCTTCTGGGCGTCTTCGGCCGTCCCCAGGGTGCACGTGACGAGGGCCTGGGTCTCGCCTCGGGTGAACAGGGCCGACCCGTGGGTCCGAGGCAGAAGGCCGACCTCGATGCGGATCGGCCGGATTTCGGTCATCCCCCGCCCGTCCGGACGGATACCCTCCTCGATGATCATCCGGCGCACGATATCCCGCTTGAGCTGGTCAAGGGCCCGCTTCACAGCCTGTTGGCGCTCCTCGTCCTCCTCGGGGACCTCGGCCAAGGCCTCCTTCAAGAGGGCCTCGACCGCCATATGGGCGGCCTGCTTACCGGGCGTCTGGAGGGCGGCCCGCATGCGTTCGCTAAATCGGGCCTGCACCTCGGCCATCAGCTCCTCCGGCACGGCGGGGGGCTCGACCTTCAGCTTGTCGGCCTCCAGGCCCGTCTGCCGGTAGGCCTCCATGATGCGTTCGGCCTGCGCCTGGATGACCCGCTGGGCAAACAGGAGGGCCTCGGCCATCCGGTCTTCCGGATATTCGTTAGACCCTGCCTCGACCATGACGATGCCGTGGACCGTCCCGGACACGAACAGGGACAGCGGGCTCTTCTGGAGGACCTCCAGCGTCGGGTTGACGACGAACTGACCGTCGACCTCGGCGACCCGGATGCCGACGACGGCCTCGTAGAAGGGAATCGGCGAAAACAGCAGGGCCATCGTCGCCGCATTCAGGGCCGCCACGTCCGGGTCATAGACCTGGGAAGCCGAGTAGACGGATACGATGACCTGCGTGTCGAACCGGTACCCCTTCGGAAAGAGGGGCCGCACCGACCGGTCGATCAACCGACTCGTCAGGATCTCCTTCTCGGAGGGCTTGCCCTCCCGTTTGATGAATCCCCCGGGGAACTTGCCGGCCGCGTAAGTGTTCTCCCGGTAGTCGCAGATCAGGGGGACGAAGTCCTCGCCCCGTTCCGAGTCGACTTCCATGCAGGCCGTGGCGATGACGACCGTCTCTTCATGCTGAATCATGGCCGCCCCGTGGGCCTGGCGGGCGATGTCCCCTACGGTGACGACCAAGGGGTGCATACCGACGGGAATTTCGATCTTTTGATGAACTCGTGGAACGACGAGATTCATGACACGCTTCTCTCGGGAAATTCGGCAGTTGGACCCCTGGATCCCGGTCCCCGAGGCTCAGGGTCTGGGTCACCGGTCCCTTGAACACCGAACGCCCAAGACCCAGCTTACTTCCGCAAGCCTAAGGCCTGGATGACCTGCTGATACCGGTCGAAGTCCTTCCTCCGCAGGTACGCCAGGAGACGCCGACGGCGGCCGACCAACCGGAGCAGACCCCGCTTCGAAGAAAAGTCTTTCGGATGCCGCCGCAAGTGTTCCGACAAGTGCTGAATCCGTTGGGTCAGCAGGGCGATGACGATTTCCGTCGAGCCCGTATCGGTCTCATGCCGCCGAAACTGCTCGATGACGGGCGCCTTGTCTTGACGGGTGATCGGCACGGTCCGACCTCCAAAGGGACTGGAAAGGGGAGCTCCTCGGGGGTCATACCTCGTCGGGGCGGGGCCGATGAAGGTCCTCGCATCGACCGCCGGGATGACCCCTCCCGCACTTTGGGCTTGGGCGCTCGGTGCCATCGGTACCCCCGAATGCCACCGGTGATGGCGACGCCCACGCTCCTATAAACGTCCTCGGAGGTGCACCATCACGGGTCGAGCCTGCCTGAAGCCCGACCCCCAACGCCCCCTCGGGAGGACACGGAGAAGAGGACCGATGGGATGCCCTTCCCGATTCTTTCGCTTATACAATTTACACCGTCCCCCGGGAAAACGCAAACGACCCCGGACCCCCTTCGACGTCTCGGCCGATAGCCCGACGGGCAGATCGAGACGGCCTTCTCCATCGCCCGGAAAGCACGATTTTCCAAAGTGACGGAGGGACGAGCCAGGGTGATTTATGGCTCATAGCCGCTATGGGCTCATGGCTGATGGCCCCTATTGGCTCATGGCTCATGGCTGATGGCTCATGGGGCTATGAGCCATGAGCTATGACCCATGAGCCAATACGAGCCATCAGCTATCAGCCATGAGCCAGTGTGGCTATGAGCCCATGCGACGAAGGGTCAGGAAACCTTCAAGGAGACATTGATTCGGGCGATGGCCCGGCGTATAGTGACGGGAGGCGGACGATAGCCTCTCCTCGATTCCCGGCGCCGCCTGCATGCCCCGAACCGCTCCCTCCGGGTCGAGGAGGCAGCCCGGGCCTGGTGGCCCGCCCGGACTTCAAATCCGGTGGCCCGTCGTGAGGACGGCGGGCGGTGGGTTCAATTCCCTCCTGCCTCCGCCTCTATCCCTTCCGGCCCCGAGGCCGGGGGCCGTCGGGTTCGTTGACTTGCGCCCCTTGAAGCCTAAACTTGTAACATGAAGCCAGTCCCCGGAGGTCAACCGCATGGAGACGGTCCCTGACGTTTTGACCCGGGTGCAGGAACTCCTGCGGCCCGAGGCCTATCGAAAACTTCACTGGGAAGGCACTTTCGAGGAATACCTCCAGATCTTTCAGCAGAACCCCCGCGTGGCCCGTTCCGCCTTCCAACGCGTGTACGACATGATCATGTCGTACGGCTACGAGTGGATCGAGGACGGCAAGGACCAGCTCATCCGCTACCACTTCTTCCACAGCCCGCCCTTTGCTCCCGAGGACGCCATCTACGGCCTGGAACGGTACCTGATGCAACTCGTCAACCTCTTTAAGGCGGCGGCCCAGGGCTATGGTCCTGAACGCCGGGTCATCCTCCTGCACGGTCCCGTCGGGAGCTCCAAGAGCACGATCGTGCGTCTGCTCAAGCGGGGCCTCGAGGAGTACTCCAAGACCGACGAGGGCGCCCTCTACTCCTTCAGCTGGATTCCCATCGAGATCGACCCCGACGACTGGTACCGGACCCCCGACTCGTCGGTCCTCCACCCCTGCCCCATCAACGAAGAACCCCTCAAGCTGATCCCCGCCGAGATTCGGGACGCCATCCTCGATGAAGTCAACCGCCGTTTACCGGACGACCAGCAGGTCTTCGTCGAGGGCGACCTGTGCCCGCCGTGCCGCTTCATGTACCGGGAGCTCATGCGGAAGTACCAGGGCGACTGGAACCGGGTCATCCGTCACGTGCGGGTCCGGCGTCTCATCCTCTCGGAGAAAGACCGGGTCGGCATCGGGACCTTCCAGCCGAAGGACGAGAAAAATCAGGACTCGACGGAGCTGACGGGGGACATCAACTACCGGAAGATCGCCATCTACGGGTCCGACTCGGACCCCCGGGCCTTCAACTTTGACGGCGAGTTCTGCGTGGCCAACCGGGGTCTCATCGAGTTCATCGAGGTCCTGAAGCTGGACGTGGCCTTCCTGTATGACCTGCTGGGGGCCTCCCAGGAGCATCTCATCAAGCCGAAAAAGTTTGCCCAGACGTACATCGACGAGGTCATCATCGGTCATACCAATGAACCTGAATATAAAAAACTTCAAAATAATGAATATATGGAAGCTCTCCGGGACCGGACGATCAAGGTTGACATCCCCTACGTCCTCCGTCTCAGCGACGAGATCAAGATCTACCAAAAGTACTTCAACCCCGAGCGGGTCCGAGGCAAGCACATCGCCCCCCACACCCTGGAAGTCGCCGCCATGTGGGCCATCCTGACGCGGCTCGAGGAGCCCAAGATTTACAACATCACCCTCATGCAGAAGCTCAAGCTGTACAACGGCAAGATGATCCCGGGCTTTACGGCCGACATGGTCGCCGAGCTCCGGAAGGAAGCCCGCCGCGAGGGCATGTTTGGCATCTCCCCCCGTTACGTCCAGGACAAGATCTCGAACGCCCTCGTCGCCGACCCGACGGTCACCTGCGTGAACCCCTTCATGGTCATGAACGAGCTGGAGGCCGGCCTGGACCACCACTCGCTGATCAGCTCGGAGGACCAGCGGCGGTACTACCGGGAGCTGATGGCCCTCGTGCGGTCCGAGTATGAAGAACTCATCAAGAACGAGGTCCAGCAGGCCATCGTCGCCGACGAGGAGGCCATCAACCGGCTGTTCCTGAACTACATCGACAACGTCCGGGCCTACACGCTGGGCGAGAAGATCCGGAACAAGTACACGGGCCAGTACGAAGAGCCCGACGAACGGCTCATGCGGTCCATCGAGGAGAAGATCGACATCCCCGAAAACCGCAAGGACGACTTCCGGCGGGAGTTGATGAACTACATCGGGGCCCTGGCCGTCAGCGGCAAGGGCTTCGACTACCGGTCGAACGAACGGCTGTACCGGGCGCTCCAGCTCAAGCTCTTCGAGGACCAGAAGGACGCCATCAAGCTGTCGAGCCTCGTGACGAGCGTCGTCGACAAGGAGACGCAGGAGAAGATCGACATCATCAAGGCCCGGATGAAGCGGAACTTCGGGTACTGCGATATCTGCGCCTCGGACGTCCTCCACTACGTGGCCAGCATCTTCGCCCGGGGCGACATCAAGCAGTAGTCGGGCCGGTCGGGGCCTGCGGACCCGCCCATCTGCTGGATTCTTCTATCAGTGGCCATGGCCCTGCAGATCGAACGGGACTATCAGCGTTTCCGGGAAATCGTCAAGGGGAAGATCCGGGAGAACCTCCGCAAGTACATGAGCCACGGCGAGATCCTGGTCCCCCGGGGCCGGGGCGTCGTCAGCATCCCGCTCCCCCGCATCGAGATCCCCCACTTCCGGTTCGACACCCGTAAGATGGGCGGCGTCGGTCAGGGCGAGGGCGACATCGGGACGCCCATCGGGGTCGGCGAGGTCGAGGGCGGGGCGGCCGCCGGCGACCAGCCCGGGGAGCACCTGCTCGAGGTCGAGCTGACCTTTGAGGAGCTCGTCCAGATGCTGGCCGAGGAGCTGGAGCTTCCCCGGATCGTCCCCAAGGGGAAGGAGGACATCTACGTCGAGAAGGAGCGCTACACGGGGATCGCCCGCACGGGGCCCGAGTCGCTCCGCCACTTCAAGCGCACGTACAAAGAAGCCCTGAAGCGTCAGCTCATCGCCGGCCTGTACGACTTCGAGAACCCCGTCGTCGTCCCCATCCGGGAGGACCGCCGCTACCGGAGCTGGAAGGTCCGGCTCGTCCCCATCGCCAAGGCCGTCATCCTGTACATGATGGACGTTTCCGGGTCGATGGGACCGGAGCAGAAGGAGATCGTCCGCCTGGAGAGCTTCTGGATCGACCTGTGGATCCGGCACCACTACAAGCGGACCGAGACGTGTTACATCGTCCACGACGCCGCCGCCAAGGAAGTCGATCGGGAGACCTTCTTCCGCCTCCGGGAGGGCGGGGGGACCCGCATCTCGTCGGCCTACAAGCTGGGCTGGGAGATCATCCAGGAGCGATTCCCGCCGGACGAATGGAACATTTACGTGTTCCAGTTCTCCGACGGCGACAACTGGGACGGCGGCGACACCGAGACCTGCATCAAGCTCCTCCGGGAGCACTACCTGCCGAACGTGAACCTCTTCTGCTACGGCCAGGTCAAGAGCGCTTACGGGAGCGGCGACTTCATCTATCACCTGGAGCGGCACCTCGGGCGGGCCGAGAACCTCATCCTGTCCCGGATCAACAGCAAGGAGGAAATCTACGATTCCATCAAGGCCTTTCTGGGGAAGGGCAAGTGAGTAGGCAGGTGGCCAGGTCGGCAGATGGGCAGACAGGCCGAAAGCAACGGGATACCGACGATGGCTCGATGGACGCATGAACAGATTCAGGACGTCGTGCAGGAAGTTTACGAGTACGTCCTCCAGGAAGGCCTCGACCCCCTGGAGACGGTCTTTGAGATCGTCGACTACGAGACGATGAACGAGCTGGCCGCCTACGGGGGCTTCCCGAAGCGCTACCCCCACTGGAGCTTCGGGATGGAGTACGAGTACATCCGTCAGAGCTACCGGTACGGCCTCCACCGGATTTACGAGATGGTCGTCAACAACGACCCGGCTTACGCCTATCTCCTGGAGAGCAATACCCTGGTCGACCAGAAGATGGTCATCGCCCACGTGTTCGCCCACTCGGACTTCTTCAAGAACAACACGTGGTTTTCCAAGACGAACCGCAAGATGATCGACACGATGGCCAATCACGAGGCGACCATCCAGACCTACATCGAGCGTTACGGCCCCGAGGAGGTCGAGTCCTTCCTGGACATCTGCCTGTCGCTGGAGGACCTCATCGACTTCCACTCCCTGTTCATCCCCCGCAAGAGCCGCCAGAAGCCCGAGGAGGTCCAGCCCCGTCCGACGCCCGTCAAGCTGAAGGTCCCCCGGCCCTACCTGGACCCCTACATCAACCCGCCCGAGTTCATCGAGGCCCAGAAGCAACAGCACGAGAAGAAACGTCAGACGCCGCCGCCCTTCCCGATCGCCCCCGAGAAGGACGTCCTGCTGTTTCTCATCGAACACGCCCCCCTCGAGAACTGGCAGAAGGTCATCCTCTCCATCATCCGGGACGAGAGCTACTACTTCGCTCCCCAGCGGGCGACCAAGATCATGAACGAGGGCTGGGCTACCTTCTGGCACTCCCGCATCATGACCCGGTACCTCCTGAAGGACCCCGAGGTCATCGAGTATGCCGACAAGCACTCCGGCGTCCTGGCCGCCCCGCCCCACCGGCTGAACCCGTACAAGCTGGGCTACGAGCTCTGGAAGGACATCGAGGAACGGTGGAATAAGGGCCGGTTTGGCCCCGAGTGGGAAGCCTGCGACGACATGCGGGTCAAGGCCCAGTGGGACCGGAAGCTGGGCCTGGGCCTCCAAAAAATCTTTGAGGTCCGCCGGTTCGCCAACGACCTGACGTTTATCGACCAGTTCCTGACGGAGGAGTTCTGCGCCCGCCACAAGCTGTTCGTCTACCAGTACAACCGGGAGACGGGCTACTACGAGATCAAGGACCGGGACTACCAAAAGGTTAAGCAACAGCTCCTCCTTCAGTTGACCAACTTCGGCAAGCCCATCATTTACGTCCAGGACGGCAACTACAAAAATCGGGGCGAGCTCTACCTCAAGCACAAGCACGAGGGCGTCGACCTGGACATCCCTTACGCCAAGGAGACGCTGAAAAACATCTACGCCCTCTGGAAGCGGCCCGTCCATCTGGAGACGGTCATCCAGAACCGGCGGCGGGTCCTGACCTACGACGGCGGCTCCCACCTGGAAGTCCAGATGGCCTGAGATGGGGAATGAGGAATGAGGAATGGAGAATGAGGAATGGGGAGTGGATCATTCCCCATTCCCCATTCCTCATTCCTCATTCTCCATTCCTCCTCCACGGTCCTTGCCATCCCCCGAAGAGGCGTCCATATTAGAAGAGGAAAGGAGGTACAGGCATGGCCGAATGGCCGCGCATCCAGAAGTTCTGCCATCAGCTCTCGGCCCAGAGTAGCGGTCCGGCGGTCCTCGACCTCGGTGACCTCCGAGTCGAGTGTCATGTGGCCGACTCGGACCGATGGGCCGTCGTCCTCCACCGGCTTCGCATCGACTGGCAGGTCCCCCACACCCGCACGCCGACCCGGCAACACTTCTATCGCCTGGTCGAGTCCTGGTGCGCCACGGTTGACTACCTCACCGAGCCCCTCCAGGTCGTCGAGTGGGAACCCCGGGAGTGGACCGCTTTGGTCCGGTCGGCTCGACCGGCCGAGTGGCCGGACGGTCGCCTCAGCTACTATGAACTCTGGTGGTATGGCCTGTCGAACCCCTGGCAGGTCCGTCTGGAGCGGAAGAGCGCCGCTGCCGACGAACCGGTGCAGACGATCGGTATGGTATGGTCCCGCGACGTGCTGGCCCGCTGTATCATGGACGCCCATCGCCTGTGGCGCCAGTTGTGGAGCACTGCGCCCGCGGAATGACCGGCCTGGAGATACCGATCCGCCGGAACGCTGGACCGATAGCCGTTTTCTATATCCCCGGTATCGGGAGGGCCGGAGGACCGCCATGAAGAGGATCCGCAGGCCCGTGCGATTTGTCTTGCTCAGTATGGGCCTGGGCGTCGGTCTGGCCTTTTCTCAAGGAAGCCCTCCGACGGCGGCCCTGAAAGAAAAGTACCAGCACTTCCTGGAAGTGACCTACTGGATCATGACGCCCAAGGAGCGGGAAGTCTTCCAGAAGCTTTCGACCGACGAACAGCGGGACCGCTTCATCGAACTGTTCTGGAAGATGCGGGACCCGACGCCGGGGACGCCCGAAAACGAGTACCGGGACGAGATGGAACGCCGTTTCGCTTACGTCAACCAGCGATTCCGCTTCGGCGGCGTGCCCGGCTGGAAGACCGACCGCGGGCGGGTCTACATGGTCCTTGGGCCGCCGAAGAGCACCGAGCGCTTCGACATGGACCTGGACGTCTATCCGACCGAAGTCTGGTACTACTACGGCGAAGGCCGGCCCGGCCTGCCGGCCCACTTTGCCATGGTCTTCTACAAACCGCATGGGGTCGGGGACTACAAGCTGTACAGCCCGTCCGGCGACGGCCCTTATAGTTTGTTCATCCGCCCGGAGGGCTTAGACCCCTTTAACTATGAGGCCCTCTACGACAAGCTTCAGGCGATCCATCCGACCCTGGCCCAGGTCGTCCTCTCCCCGATCCCGGGCGATATCCCGATGGGCTTCACGCCGTCCCCGGAGGCCGACCTCCTCATCGCCCGCATCCTCGAGTCCCCTCGGGCCAGCTTCGACGATTCCTATGCCCGGGACTTCGAGCGCTACGCCGGCATGATCGACATCGAGGAGGCCAACCGGTTCATCTCGGCCCGCTTTGCCTATACCCTCCAGTGGTGGCCGGACCTGGGGTACCACGTGTGGGCCTACGCCTTCCAGCCGGAGACGATCTCGGTCGCCGAGACCGACACCGGCATCTACTCGATCTTCGAGACGGTCGGGTCCATCGACGACGAAAGCACGGGCCGGCGGGTCTATCAATTTCAGAAGCGCTTCCGATTGGACTTCAAGGACGAGGCCGAACTCCGGCGGGTCCGGGCCAGCGGCGTCCTCCTGGCGGATGCCGTTCCCCTCATCCCGGGTTCCTACCGCGTGCGCGTCCTCCTGAAGAATCCCCTCGGCCGGGAATTCTCTTTCTGGGAGGACCGCCTGTCGGTCCCGGCCGTGCCGCCCGGCCAGACGTACGCCGACCCGCCCATCCTGGGATACCGTACAGAACCGGCTGACCCCGCCCTCTTGAGCCCCTTCCAGACAGGACTGTATCGATTCGCCGTCGACTTGAAACAGCAGTTCACGGCCGCCGAGACCCTGTACGTCGGCGGCCGCGTGTACACGCCGGAGCCCGCCGACGTCCGCCTCCAGGTCGAAGTCCAGTCCGCCGAGCCGGGCCAGAAGCCCGTGCCGCGGTCGAGCCGACCGGCTTCGCTGACCCCGACGGCCCGGGTGGATACCTACGAATGGCTGGTCCCGGTCGGCTTGAAGGACCTTCCGCCGGGCCGCTACCAGGTCGTCGTGTCCCTCCAGAAGGGTTCGACGACCGTCGGGACGTGGACCCTGCCCTTCTCGGTCACGCCCCTGGGCGCCGTCCCCCACCCCCAGGCCTACACCCGTTCCCTCCGCCGGACCAACCTCTTCGCCTGGGACCTGGCGGCCGGCGAACAGGCCTGGGCCCAGAATCGGACGTCGGAGGCCGAGGCCTGGCTCCGGCGAGCCCATCAGCGAAAACCGGATTTTGAACCCGCCGCCCTCCGGCTGGCCGAATTTTATCTGGCCACGAAGCGGCCCGGCGAGGCCCTGAACCTCCTGCAGGTCCTGCCGTCCGAGAACGCCCAGCGGCGGCTCTTCCAGGTCCTGGCCCGACAGGCACTGAACGGGTGCGAGACGACTCTTCCCGAGATGGAGCGACTCCTCCAGGCCGGCCAGCGGCACTGGCGCCTCCTGCGAGCCCTCGGCCTTTGCTACTGGACGGCTGGCCAGAGGGACCGGGCCCGTCCTTTACTCCAGGATGCCCTGGCGGCGAATCCGGACCAGCCCGACCTGAAGGCCCTCCTCGGCCCGGCGGCGGAAAAGAAGGGGACGCCTTAGAAACGCCGCGAGTGTAGGGTCTTTCCCGCCGACCTGCCCATCTGCCCGAGACGACGGCCTGCCACGCCGTCGGGTCATCACGGAGGTACGAAATGGCCCTGGCACCGGAACTTCTGGAAATCCTGGCCTGTCCCCTGTGCAAGACGCCCGTTTACCTGACGCCGGACGGCCAGTGGCTGAAGTGTAGTCAGTGCGGCCGCAAGTACCCCATCGAGGACGACATCCCCGTCATGCTGGTCGACCGGGCCGTCGTCGACTCCGAGGCGTCGGCCGAGAAGGGGTGAGAGAGGCCGATAGGCCGGGGCAAAAGGGCCCCGTCCCCGGGATGCAGGATGGGGAGCGCGGGATAATGGACCGCGGACGCCGGAAGGACTGGCCAGGGGTCCGAATTTCGCCTATATTTTACTTTCGCCGCCCGGGTCTTTCACGGAGCCGCATGGGTTGGGGAGCCCGGTCTAAACGGCGCCTTTTTCCGACGGAGGGCCCCTTGCGAAGGCGGCGGGTGGCCCGTCCCTTGTGCCGCATCCCGAAATCCGAAAGCGGTACCCGCCCTTCGTGAGGCGGGTCGGGCCGGTCTGCGGACGGGTCGCTCCCGGAAGGGCCCGCCTTTCAGTCCAAGCCCCCTGGCCGATGGGGAGCCCGGGCTTTAGAATCCCATCGAGGAGGATGGACCTATGGCCGTCAAGCGGGAAGAGTCGGTCCTGCCCGTGCAGGAGGAAAAGCGGCGGATGATCGAAGCGGCCATGCTCCAGCTGGAGCGTCAGTTCGGCAAGGGCGTCATCATGCGCCTCGGCCAGAAAGAGGCCGTCGCTCGGGTCCAGGTCATCCCGACCGGCATCCTGAGCCTGGACGCCGCCCTGGGCATCGGCGGATTCCCCCGGGGTCGGATCGTCGAGATCTTTGGCCCGGAAATGTCCGGCAAGACGACCCTGGCCCTGCACATGATCGCCCAGGCCCAGAAGGACGGCGGCATGGCCGTCTTCATCGACGCCGAACATGCCCTCGACCCGGAGTACGCGGCGAAGCTGGGCGTTCGGGTCGACGACCTGATCATTTCCCAACCGGACTACGGGGAGCAGGCCTTGGAGATCGCCGAGACGCTGATCCGGAGCGGCGGCGTGGACATCGTCGTCATCGACTCGGTGGCGGCCCTCGTGCCAAAGGCCGAGCTCGAGGGCGAGATGGGCGACCAGCACGTCGGCCTGCAGGCCCGCCTGATGTCCCAGGCCCTCCGCAAGCTGACGAGCATCGTCAACCGCTCCCAGACCTGCCTGGTCTTCATCAACCAGATTCGGGAAAAGATCGGCCCGATGACTTACGGCGTGACGGAGACGACGCCCGGCGGCCGGGCCCTCAAGTTCTACGCCTCCCTCCGGATCGACATCCGGAAGGTCGCCTCCATCAAGCAGGGCGAGGAAAACGTCGGGGCTCGGACCCGGATTCGGGTCGTCAAGAACAAGCTGTCCCCGCCCTTCAAGCAGGCGGACGTGGACCTTATGTTCGGTGAGGGCTTCTCTCGAGAGGGCGACCTCATCGACCTGGGTCTGGAGCACAAGCTCGTCGTCCGGTCGGGTGCCTGGTTTTCCTTCGGAGACGTCAGGCTCGGTCAGGGTCGGGAGGCCGCCAAGCAGTTCTTGAAGGAAAATCCCGAAGTGGCTCAAAAGCTGGAGGCCCAGCTTCGGGAGAAGCTGGGGCTGATCGGGACAGGTTCGGCCGAGACGGGATAGTCGGCGGGGACGAGGCGTCTTCAAGCCCGTGCGCCTTGAAGGGGAAAGGTACGTTCCCCGAGTCCGGGGAGAAGGGGTGTCGCATGAGCTTCTGGGAAGTCCTGGCCATGACGGGCACGATGGCGACCGTCTTAGGGGTGTTTCTGACCGTTTACGGCATCCTCAACAACCGGACGATCCGGGCCGAGATGGGGGCCGTACGGGAGCTGATCCGGGAATTCCGGCAGGGGACGGCCGAGTTCCAGCAGAGGTCGATGGAGCTCCAGCAGATGGTCCTGGAGCTTCAGCGAAGGGCGCTCGAGATCCTGGACCGCATCGAACGGGGTCAGGAAGCCCTTCGTCAAGAAGTCGCCGAGGTCCGGCAGGAGATGGCCGAGGCCCGACGGGAAGCGATGAAGATCCTGGACCGCATCGAGCGGGGGCAGGAGGAACTTCGCCGGGAGATGGCGCAGGCCATCAAGTACTTGGCCGACCTCATCGTGGCCGAGTCGGAACGGACCCGCCAGACCATCCGGGAAACTCCGTAGAGTTTCCGAGCGAGGATGCCATGAGCTTTTGGGAAGTCCTGGCCATGACGGGCACGATGGCGACCATCTTAGGGGTGTTCCTGACCGTTTACGGCATCCTCAACAACCGGACGATCCGGGCCGAGATGGGGGCCGTACGGGAGCTGATCCGGGAATTCCGGCAGGGGACGGCCGAGTTCCAGCAGAGGTCGATGGAGCTTCAGCAGATGGTCCTGGAGCTTCAGCGAAGGGCGCTCGAGATCCTGGACCGCATCGAACGGGGGCAGGAGGCTCTTCGTCAAGAAGTCGCCGAGGTCCGGCGAGAGGTCGCCGAAGCCCGCCGGGAAATGGCCGAGGCCATCAAGTACTTGGCCGACCTCATCGTGGCCGAGTCGGAACGGACCCGCCAGACCATCCGGGGGACCTCATAGGCAGGCAGGCAAATGCATTGTCGAATGCCCGGACGTCCCGGACCCCGCTCGGGCGAGTGGAGCCGGGATGAAAGGACCCCGCTTGAGCGAGCGGGGCTTGGATGAAAATGGCCTATCTGCCCACTTACGACCCCTCATCTCCCGACCATTGATTCACCGGGAGGGAAGTCCGCCCATGCCGAAACGCCAAGACATCAAGAAGATCGCCATCATCGGGTCCGGCCCTATCGTCATCGGGCAGGCCTGTGAGTTTGACTATGCCGGCACGCAGGCCTGCAAGGCCCTTCGGGAGGAAGGCCTCGAGGTCGTCCTCATCAATTCGAATCCGGCCACGATCATGACGGACCCCGAGATGGCCCACCGGACGTACATCGAGCCCCTCGTCTTGGAGACGGCCGAGCGGGTCCTCCGGCGGGAACGACCCGACGCCTTGCTTCCCACGCTGGGCGGTCAGACGGGCCTGAACCTGGGGATGGCCCTGTGGCGGGCGGGCATCCTCCAGGAGCTGGGCATCGAGATGATCGGGGCCCGCCCCGAGGCCATCGAGCTGGCCGAAAACCGCCTCCGCTTCAAAGAGGCCATGGTCCGAGCCGGCCTGGACGTGCCCAAGAGCGCCTACGTCGCTACCGTCCAGGAGGGCGTCCAGGCCGCCGCCGACATGGACTTTCCGCTGGTCCTGCGGCCTTCCTACACGTTGGGCGGGACCGGAAGCGCCATCGTGTATAACCGGGCCGAGCTCCCGGAAGCCCTCGAGCGGGCCCTCCAGATCAGCCCCGTCCACGAGGTCCTGATCGAGGAATATCTCGAGGGTTGGCAGGAATTCGAGATGGAGGTCATGCGGGACGCCGCCGACCAGGCGATCATCGTCTGCTCCATCGAGAACTTCGACCCGATGGGCATCCACACCGGCGACAGCATCACCGTCGCCCCCGCCCAGACGCTTTCGGACGTGGACTACCAGAAGATGCGGGACTGGGCCCTCCAGGTCATCCGGACCGTCGGCGTCGAGACGGGCGGGTCCAACGTCCAGTTCGCCCTCGACCCCGAGACGGGCCGGATGGCCGTCATCGAGATGAACCCCCGGGTCAGTCGCTCGTCGGCCCTCGCCTCGAA
This sequence comes from bacterium HR11, assembly GCA_002898535.1. NCBI lineage: Bacteria > bacterium HR11. Next base: position 58,444 of record BEHN01000014.1, on the reverse strand, counting down.
GGCGACGGGCTTCCCCATCGCCAAGATCGCCGCCAAGCTGGCCATCGGATACACGCTGGACGAGCTCCGCAACGACATCACCGGCAAGACGGTCGCTTGCTTCGAGCCGGCCCTCGACTATGTGGTCGTCAAAATCCCTCGCTGGGCCTTCGAGAAATTCCCCAGCGCCCGGGCGACGATCGGGACGTCGATGAAGTCCGTCGGCGAGGTCATGGCCATCGGGCGAACCTTCAAGGAAGCCCTGATGAAGGCCCTGCAGTCTTTAGAGATCGACTATGACGTCCTCCGCCAGCTCTACCAACAGCCCTTTGACCGGAGCGCCGTCATCGCCAAGCTCCGGTATCCCTCGTGGGACCGCATCTTCTACATCTTCTATGCCCTTCATGCCGGCATGAAGCCGGAGGACGTGGCGGCCCTGACGGGCATCCACCCGTGGTTCCTCCACCAGATCGAGGAAATCGTCGAGCTGGAGGGCCGCCTCCGGCGGTTCCGCCTCGAGACGGTCCCGCCGGAGCTCCTGCGGCGGGCCAAGCAGTGGGGCTTCAGCGACGCCCAGGTCGCCGACTGCCTGGGCACGTCGGAAGCCGCCCTGCGGGCCCGCCTGGAAGAGCTCGGCATCGTGCCGACCTACAAGCGGATCGACACGTGCGCCGGCGAGTTCGAGGCCGTCACGCCGTACCTGTACTCGACGTATGGGTCCGAATGCGAGGCCTTCCCGACGGACCGCCCGAAGGTCGTCATCCTGGGGAGCGGGCCCAACCGCATCGGCCAGGGTATCGAGTTCGACTACTGCTGTGTCCGGGCCGTCTTTGCCCTCCGGTCGATGGGCTACGAGACGGTCATGGTGAACTGCAATCCCGAGACGGTGAGTACGGACTATGACACGGCCGACCGCCTGTACTTCGAGCCCCTGACGCTGGAGCACGTCCTGAACGTCGTCCGGACCGAGCGGCCCCTCGGGGTCATCGTCCAGCTCGGTGGCCAGACGCCCCTCCGGCTGGCCCGCCCCCTGGCCGAGGCCGGCGTCCCCATCCTGGGGACCCAGCCGGACGACATCCATCGGGCCGAGGACCGCAAGTCCTTTGCCGAGCTCATGCAGGACCTGGGTCTCCGCCATCCGCCCTTCGGGACGGCCCAGACGCTCGAGGAGGCCCTGGAGGTCGCCGAGGCCGTCGGCTATCCCGTCCTGGTTCGGCCCTCGTATGTCCTCGGCGGTCGGGCCATGGCGAAGGTGTTCCACGCCGACCAGATGAAAGCCCTCTTTCAGGCGGCCCTGCGGGTCGCGCCCCAGTATCCGGTCCTCATCGACCGCTTTATCGAGGACGCCTTTGAATATGACCTGGACGCCCTCAGCGACGGAGAGGACGTCTACATCGCCGGGATCCTCCAGCACATCGAGGAGGCCGGCATCCACAGCGGCGACAGCGCCATGGTCATGCCCGCCTGGAAGCTCCCGGCCGACGTCCGGACGATGATGATCGACTGGACGGCCCGGATCGCCCGGGCCTTGCAGGTGCGGGGCCTCCTGAACATCCAGTTCGCATACCGGGACGGCGAACTATACGTCCTGGAGGTCAACCCCCGGGCGTCCCGGACCGTCCCATTCATCAGCAAGGCGACCGGCGTGCCCGTCGTCGATGCGGCCGTCCGCCTCATGCTGGGGGCGACCCTGCGAGAACTCGGCCTGTCCGGCGAGGGCCGGCCCCGGTACTACTGCGTGAAGGCGCCCGTCTTTCCCTTCGACCGCTTCCCCGAGGAGGACCCCCGCCTGGGACCGGAAATGAAGAGTACCGGTGAGGTCATGGGCATCGGCGAGACCTTTGGGGTCGCTTTTGCCAAGGCCATGCTGGGCGCCGGGGTCCGCCTCCCGACGGGGGGCCAGGTCCTAATCACCGTCAACGACCGGGACAAGGCGGCCGTCGTGCCTCTGGCCCGCCAGCTCCACGAGCTGGGCTTCACGCTGATGGCCACGGCCGGGACGGCCCAGGCCCTCCAAGCGGCCGGCTTGCCCGTGACGGTCGTCCGTAAAATCCATGAGGGCCGACCCCACATCGCCGACTTCATCATCAACGGCAAGATCCAGCTCGTCATCAACACGCCGATGGGGCCGGCCGCTTACGCCGACGAGCCCGTCGTCCGCCAGACGGCCATGCGGTGCGGCGTCCCCTGCATCACGACCCTTTCCGGGGCGGCGGCCGCCATCGAGGCCATCCGGGCCCTCCGGTCCGGCCACCCCGAGCCCCTCTGCCTCCAGGACATTTACCAAAGGGACGGAGTGACAAAGTAACGGAGTGATGATGTAAGGATGATCCCGACCGGCCCGTCGGCCCAAGACCGTGGCTCATCACTTCGTTACCAGAGCCGTTCGGCTCGTGAAAACCCGTATGGATTCGGCTTTCCCGACCCTCCGGGACGGCCGATTTTTCAAGCCAAGATTTTCATCCCAGCCCCGCTCGTTAGAGCGGGGTCATTCTGTCCCAGCCCCGCTCGCAAGAGCGGGGTCCGGGGCGATCCGGCCGTCCGGGAGTTCGGCGACTTCACGACGCATCTCCCGGGTCCCCGGACGTCCGGTTCCCCAGTACGATGCTCTAACTCCTTGCCCTTTCATGGGTCCGGAACCCCTGTAAAGTTTCGTTTATACCGGGCAGAAGGTCTGACCCCCGGTGCCATCGTCGGTCCGGAACCCTAAGTAAAGTTCCCTTTATACTCGGCGTAAAGCTTTGTAAACTTCCCGGCCCTCCGACGGGCCCTGCCCGACCCGACCGGTGAACCCCCCGAGGCGTCACTCTTCCGCATTCCGTCGGCCCATCCGGCACTGGGCCCGTCCGAACCCCCGACTTCGGCATGACTCTTGCTAAAGGTAACAGAGCTCTTGGCCCCGGGAGAGACCGGATGGGTTCGGCTTTCCCGACCCTACGGAGCGACTCACTGCAAAGACGCCGAGGGCACCGAGAGCTGATGACTTTCACGAGGGCGCTTCACTTCGTGGGGCAGCGGTTACGTCGAATGCAGGTGAGGCAGGCCGGAGACGAGTTCCTGGAAGGCACCAGGCGGTCAGGACTAAAAACCCAACCGGAGGAAAGGATCATGATCAAGAAACTGAGCATCGGGCTGATGCTCGTCGGACTGGCCCTGGCCCTGCTGGGTTGCAAAAAGGACAAACTGCATACTTGCGCCGATGAGTTTGGGGACGTCAAAACCTACTGTACCGAAAACGTCCAAGAGGCCGTCGAAAGCTGTCTGCAGGACCCCTTCATGGGCGATGTCTGCGTGTGTGCCTCGACAGGGGAAAGCTGTTGAGTCGGAGCCGGTGCCCGACGTCGGACGCTTGGATCGAGATTTAGAGCACCGGCCCCCTGGCGGGAGAGGGTGGAGGGCGAAGGACTTGCACCCTGCCCTCTCCTCCAGGAGGAGACTCCTGCGAGCCGGGCCTCCAGGCCGGATGGCGCCCCAGCGTTCGCTTAGCAGAGCCGTTCGGTTCGTGAGAATGGTGTGGGAACAACCTTGCCCAACGCTTTGGAAGTACGATGTTTCAAAGGGACGGAGTGACGAAGGAACCCGGCCGGCCGATGGGCCGTTTTTATCCCAGCCCCGCTCGCCCAAGAGGGGGTCCTTTCATCTCAAGCCCGCTTGTTAGAGCAGGGTCACGGCCCTCCGGCCGTCGGGGAAGGGACGAACCACGGCCTGGGGCCGATAGAGCCGAAGCAGTTTGGGGTGCGATGGTAGGCGCGGGCGGACTCGAACCGCCGACCTCTGCCTCGTCGGGGCAGCGCTCTGACCGCCTGAGCTACGCGCCTGGCACCTATAGCATAGGATCGGAAGGATTGACTGTCAACGGGTGTTTGTAACGGAGCCCGTCCGAAACCCCGACTTCGGCACGACGTGGGATAGCGGTTACGTCGAATGCAGGTGAGGCAGGCCGGAGACGAGTTCATGGAAGGCACCAGGCGGTCAGGACTAAAAACCCAACCGGAGGCAAGGATCATGTCTTGGATCAAGAAACTGAACTTCACGCCAATGTTCGTGCTAATGGCCGCCAGCCTGGCCATGGCCGTTTTGGGATGGGTCGGTCTGACGCGGGGCATTCCGTCGCCGGACTCGACCGCCCAAGTCGCCCGGGGCCGGTACCTGGTGACGATCAGCCACTGTAATGACTGCCACACGCCCTGGAAGATGGAGCCCCAGGGACCGGCCCCGGATGAGACCCGGCTCTTATCGGGCCATCCCGAGGACCTGAAGATGCCGGTCCCGCCGCGTGTCGATGCGCCCTGGGGCTGGTACGGAGCCGTGACCAACACCGCCTTTGCGGGGCCGTGGGGGACCTCCTACGGAGCGAACTTGACACCAGACCCGGACACGGGTCTGGGGGCATGGACCGAGGCGATCTTCATCAAGGCCATGCGAACAGGCCGCCATATGGGCGCCGGCCGGCCCATCATGCCCCCGATGCCCTGGCAGAACGTAGGCCGCATGACGGACGCCGACCTGAAGGCGATCTTCGCCTATCTGCGGACGATTCCCCCGATTCGGAATCGTGTGCCGGACTATGAACCGCCGGCAGGGATAGGCGAGTAGGGTGATCCGTCCATGCAAAGCCGTCTCTGCGTAAGGGCTGAGCCCTGTCCCCGGCCGACGCCCTTCGCCGGGCCGCCCATCGATACCAGACAGGACAAGGCTCGGTGAAGGGGCCGAGAAGTAGGTCCCCGTCCCGGGCAGGCCGACGAAATCATAACGAAATCATAGAAGGGAGGATCTCAAATGCCCCACGTTGAGTCGCACGGAATACGAATCAGCTACGACGACCATGGCCGGGGAGAGCCGGCGCTCCTCTTCATGCCCGGTTGGTGTGGGAGTCGCAGGGTCTTTGACGAACTCGCCCGGCGCTGTGTCCTGCAGAGACGCACGCTTGCCCTCGACTGGCGCGGACATGGACAGTCAGAAAGGCCCACGACTGATTTTGGATTCAGCGATCTGGCCGACGACGCGCTCGCCGTGATCGATGCGAGTCAGGCAGAGCAGGTGGTGCCGGTCGCGCTGTCCCACGCCGGCTGGGTCGCCATCGAACTTCGCCGCAGGCTCGGTCCCCGCATCCCCAAGCTTGTGCTACTCGACTGGATCGTCCTCGAAGCGCCGCCGCCCTTTCTTGGGGCGCTACAAGCGCTCCAGGATCCTGCGCAATGGCACCAAACGCGCGAACGACTCTTCTCCCTGTGGCTCCAGGGATTGGACATCCCTGAGTTGGTGCACTATGTCCGCGAGGATATGGGTTCGTATCCCTTTGAGATGTGGGCCCGCGCAGGCCGCGAGATCAGCGCTGCGTATGCGAAGGCCGGGAGCCCCCTCCAGGCGCTCGCGGCCCTGGACCCGCCGGTGCCGGTTTTGCATCTCTATGCCCAGCCGGACGATCCTGGATGGTTGGCGGCCCAGCAGTCGTTTGCGGCCGCCCGTCCCTGGTTTCAGGTGTCGAAGCTGGAAGCGCGTAGCCACTTCCCGATGTACGAAGTGCCGGCCGAGATGGCGAAGGCTATCGAGGGCTTTATAGTCTGACTCGCATCTGCAATGCCTAACGACAGCATGCGGCGGACGGCGCTCTCCCGGAAATTTTCCCGACTCTTCGCCCTCTTTTGTCGCCGACCGCCGGCGCCGGCCGAAAGGCCGCATCCCCGCCCCGGCGGGCCTCCCGATAGCGTATTTCCAAACCCCCATTCCACCGCTGAGACGCCGAGAGCGCCGAGAAAAATCGAAGGAAACACCCTCGGCCTCTGCGTGCTCTGCGCCTCAGCGGTGCGTTTTGCAACAGGCCCGACCGGCCGAATTCCCGAACTCCCGGACAGCCGGATAGCTCCGGACCCCGCTCGGGCGAGCGGGGCTGGGATGAAAAGGGTCGACCGGCCCAACCCGCAGGCCAGAGGCCTCGGCGCCGGGCCGACGCCCGGACCCAGACCTGGGACCCGGAACCCGCATGCCGCATTTCGCATCCTGCCCTTCCAATCCGCAATTTGCCATTCGAAATTCGCAATCCTTCTTGCATCCCGCCTCCCACATCCTGTATCCTGTCCGTCTCCCCGGAGGAGGTGGTCATGGGCGAGGACGTGCGTGCGTACGCCGAGTCTCAACGGGCGACCTTCGAGCGGTTCTTGCGGGAACTCGTCGAGATCCCGACCGTCAGCGCCGACCCGGCCCGGAAGGGGGACATTCAGCGATGCGCCGAGACGGCCGCCGAGCTGATTCGGTCCCTGGGCGGTCAGGCCAGCCTCTGGCCGACGTCGGGGAACCCCATCGTATTCGGTCGGTTCGAACGGGGGCCGGACTATCCGGGCCTGGCGTTTTACAATCACCTGGACGTCCAGCCGGCCGACGAGCCGGAGTGGAAGTCGGACCCCTTCCGGCTTCGGGTCGAGGACGGCCGCTACATCGGTCGGGGGGCGACGGACGACAAGGGGCCGGCCGTGACGTGCCTGCTGGCGGCCAAGTATGCCTATGACCGGGGCCTCCCCTTGAACTTCTACTTTATCTGGGAGCTGGAAGAAGAAATCGGGAGTCCGAACTTTGAAGAGGGCCTACAGGCGCATCGGTCGGAGGTCCGGGTCCGGTCCGTCTTTGTCTCGGACAGCATCTGGATCTCCCGGGACCGGCCGTCGGTCGACTACGGTCTGCGGGGCCTGCAGGGGGCGACCCTGTACCTTCGGACGGCCGAGGTGGACGCTCACTCGGGCGTCACCGGCGGGGCGGCCCCGAATCCCGTCGCCGAGCTGTGCCGTATCCTGATGGCATGCTTCGACCCCGTGACCGGCGAGGTCAAGATCCCGCACTTTTATGACGACGTCGTCCCCCCGACGGAGGAGGAGCTGGACGACTTCGTGCGGTCCGGCTTTGACGTCGAGCGTTTCCGGAAGACCTACGGCTTCCGGTGGCTCCGGACGGAAGATCCCAGGGAGCTCCTCAAGCGGATCTGGGCCTGGCCGACGTTCGAGGTCCACGGCATCGCCGGCGGCTATCAGGGACCCGGCATCAAGACGGTCATCCCCCACTGGGCCGAGGCGAAGGTCAGCATGCGGCTGGTCCCGAACCAGGTCCCCGAGAAGGTTTTCCAGCTCTTGGCCGACTACGTGCGTCAGTTGAATCCCTTCGTGGAGGTCCGGCCCCACGGGTCGCTGGCCCCGTATGTCGGGGAGTTCAAGGGCCCTCATGCGGATGCCCTCCGGCGGGCCGTCCGGCGGGCATTGGGTACCGAGCCGGCCTTCATCCGGGAGGGCGGCTCCATCGGGGCCGTCCTGACGATGAAGAAGCTCCTGGACGTGCCCATCCTGATGATGGGCCTGAGCCTGCCCGAGCACGGCTATCACGCCCCCAACGAGTACTTCGACTGGGACCAGGCCCGGCGGGGCATCGAGGTCTTCAACTACTACTTTGAGGAGCTCGTCCAGCTGTATCGGTAGGATGACGACGGGACGGCGGCACGAAGTAGTGGCCGGGGCGTAGGGGCGAGTAGCGAACGGCGAAGGGGGCGTTCCTGCATCATGGTTCGTCCCTCGCGATGCGTTCGGGGGACTACCCTATCCTATCGTCCCGCCGCTTTGTCGGAGAGGAGCGGATGGAAGCGCCGACGCTGAACGGGTCGCTCCATGCGACGCTGGTGGCGATGAGCCAGGCGCCTCGTCTCTACCGGTGGATATGGGATGAGCTCCGGCCTTACGTCGGTCGGGTCGTCCTGGAGATCGGGGCCGGCCTGGGGTACTTTACCGAGCAGATGGCGCGTTTGCCGGGCCGGGTCGTTTACGCGACCGACATCGACTCGACCCTGTTAAGCGTCCTGACCGAGCGCTTGGGTCACTGGCCCCACGTCTTTGTCTCGTTCCATGATGCGACGCGGGTCTTCACGCCCCCCGATGGGAATCGGCCGGACACGGTCCTGTGCCTGAACGTCCTGGAACACATCGAGGACGACGTGAAAGCCTTAAGGGGCATCTACGGGTCCCTGGCTCCGGGGGGGCACCTCTTGCTCCTCGTGCCGGCGCATCCGTGGCTGTACGGGACCGTCGACCGGGCCATCGGTCACTTTCGCCGGTATCCGAAAAGGGACCTCCTTTCCAAGCTGAGGGCGACCGGGTTCCAGGTGGTCCGTCTGTGGCCCTTCAATCCTTTAGGAATCGTCGGCTGGTGGTGGCAGGGGAAGGTCCGGCGGGGGACGCGGCTCGAACCCTGGCAGACCCGCTGGTTCGACCGCCTCGTGCCGATCGTCCGCCGGGTCCCGGTCCTGCGGGGCGGGTGGGTCGGCCTTTCGTGGCTGGTCGTGGCCCGCAAGCCGGATGAAACCTGAAAGGGAGGTGGGGCGTTACATTGCAGATGGGTAGGTCGGCAGTTGGGCAGTCGGCAGGTCGGCCGATGGGGAGGTAGGGAAATAGGGATCTATTCGCCATTCGCCATTCGCCACTCGCTATTCGCCCTTTATTTCGGGCGGTGGGAAAGGCCGTCCCGATGCCATTCTCACGAACCGAACGGCTCTGTGAGGGGAGAGGACGACGATGCGTTCGATGCGGTGGTTCATTTTATCCTTCGGACTTCTCGTGGTTTGGACGGGTACCGTCAGGCTGGCGACGGCCCAGACGGCGGCTCCGGCGCCGTCGGTCGTCCCCGTCCGCTTGAGCGACCTCATCCGGTCGGCCCTTCAGAAAAATCTGGACCTCCAGCTGGCCCGTCTCCAGCCGGAGTTCGCCGAGGCGACCGTCTATCAGGAGAGCGCGCCCTTTCAGCCCCAACTGACGGCGAACTTCCTGGCCGACAGCGCCCAGAACCCGAGCGCCTCCGTCCTGGCGGGCGCTCCCGTCGTCGAGCAACGGCGGACGAACATGAGTCTGGGCTTCAGCCAGCGGATCGCCTGGGGGACGCAGATCGCCATCAACATGAACCAGAATCGCACGTCTACAAACAGCCTCTTTGCTTCCCTGAACCCCCAGTACAACAGCGGCCTGTCCATCCAGGTGACCCAGCCCCTCCTGCGGGGCTTCGGCCCGTGGAACGCCCAGGCGAACCTGCGGGCCGCCGAGAAGCGGCACCAGCAGAGCCTCCAGGCCTTCGAGGAGGCCCAGATGGACCTGCTCCTCCAGGTCGTCCAGGCCTACTGGGACCTGGTCTTCGCCCAGAAGAACCTGGAGGTCCAGAAGAACTCCCTGGCCCTGGCCGAGAAGCTCCTTCGGGACACGGAGGTCCAGATCGAGGTCGGCGTCAAGGCGCCCATCGAGCGGACGGCCGCCCAGGCGGAGGTCGCCGCCCGCCGGCAAAACGTCGTGACGGCGACGAACCTGCTCCAGGCGGCGACCGACCGGCTGAAGGCCCTCGTCGAGGCCATCGAGGGCCTGATGCACCGGCCTGGCGAGGTCTGGCAACCGATGGACGAGCCGCCCGTCCCGACCCCGCCGGACACGCTGGAGACTTACATCGAGGCCGCCTTCCGGGAGCGACCCCAGTTGGTCGCCGTCCAGGCCCAGTTGGACGCCGCCCAGTACCAGTACCGGGCGGCCCTGAACCAGCGGCTCCCCCAGTTGAACCTGGTCGCCGCCTATAGCTGGGCGGGCCTCGGCGGGGACCAGCGGATTCTGGACTTCAGCCGGGGCATCACGAACGCCACGGTCCTGCGGGTCATCCCGGGAAGTGCTTTGGACTCGCTTCATCAGGTCCTGGCCGGGAAGTACCCGACGTGGTCCATCGGCTTTCAGCTGGCCTGGCCCTTGAAGGACTCGGCGACCCGGGGCCTCCTGCTCCAAACGGAGGCCCAACTCCAGACGGCCCGCATCGAGCTGGAGCGCCAGCGGCAGAACATCGTCCTCCAGGTCCGGAACGCCTACCGGGACCTGATTGCGGCCCAGCAAAGCTACGAGGCGGCCCAGGCTTCCGTCCGGCTCCAGCGGGAAAAGTTGGACGCCGAGCAGAAGAAGCTGGAGCTCGGCCTGAGCACGAACTTCATCGTCCTACAGTATCAAAACGACCTGGCCGTGGCCGAACAGCAACTCCTCCAGGCCCAGGTCAACTACGCCAAGGCGTGGGCCCAGCTCCAGCGGGCCATCGGCCGATTCCGGCCCGAGCAGGTCCTCCAGATGTATGCGAACCTGCGCCCGGCCGGGGAATCTCAGTAGGACCCGGCCGGCGTCCGGGGGACCTGGAATGGTGGGGGCTCGGACCGCCCCGCCGGGCATAGGGAATTCGCCGAGAACCTTGAAGGGGGAGGACCTTCGATGAGGCGGGTGTCCTATCGTCGGTGGCGATACCTTTTGGGGCTGACCCTGATCGGGTGGGGCGGGGCCGTCCTATCGGCCGCCGCTCCGCCGGCCTCAAAGTCCCTCACGATTGATGATGTCCTGCAGTATCGCCCCGTCAGTCGGGCCGTCCTGTCACCAGACGGTCGGGCCATCGCCTTCGTCGTGGCCCGGGCCGACCTGAAGGAAAACCTCTTCAACACGGACGTCTGGATCGTCGCCACGTCGCCGGGCGCCTCGCCCGTCCAGCTCACGAACGGGCCCAAGCGGGATGAGAACCCGAAGTGGTCGCCCGACGGACGTCGCCTGGCCTTCTTGTCGAACCGGGACGGCAAAATGCAGATCTGGTTGATTGCGCCGACCGGCGGAGAGGCGACCCGTCTGACCGATTCGCCGACCGACGTCGCCGACTTCGAGTGGTCCCCCGACGGGTCGAAGATCGCCTACATCGCGCCTGAGCCTGAAAGCGAGGCTGAAAAGAAACGCAAGGAAGAGGAGGGCGACTACACGGTCGTGGACCAGGAATTCAAGCGGAATCGTCTGTACGTGATCGATGTCGCTACTAAGGAGACCCGCAATCTGACGCCGGACGCGCCGTACCACGTGCGTTCGGTCGACTGGTCCCCGGACGGCCGGCTCCTGGCCTTTTCGGCCCAGCCGACGCCCAAGGTGCCGGACAACTTTGCGACGGACGTCTACGTCGTCCCGGCCGACGGGTCGGCGCCGCCTCAAAAGGTCGTGGACCGGCCGGGCCTCGACACGAATCCCCGGTGGTCGCCGGACGGCCGGTGGATCGCCTTCGAGTCGGGCGACGGCAAGGTCGACTGGACGGGCAACACTTACATCTGTCTCGTCTCCCCGACAGGCGGAGACATTCGAAACGTCACCCGGTCGTTTGACGAGGAAATTCAGGACTTCCTGTGGTCGCCCGACGGTCGGTGGATTTACTTCCTGGCCGGCCAGGGAGTCGGCAACGCCGTCTTCGCCGTAGAGGTCTCCGGCGGGCGGGTCGTCCGTCTACCCTCGGACGAAGACGTCTACACGTCCGTGAGCCTGTCTCGGGACGGTCGCACGATGGCCTTCCTCCGGCAGGACCCCCTGAATCCGCCCGACGTGCACGTGGCCGCCGTGACGGTCCGGGACGGACGACCCCGATGGGGCGACGTCCGGCGGGTCACCGACATGAATCCCCAGCTCCGGGAGTTTGCCCTCGGGGCCGTCGAGACCGTCCGATGGAAGAGTACGGACGGCTTAGAGGTCGAAGGTCTGCTCGTGAAGCCCGTCGGGTTTGAACCGGGCCGGCGGTATCCCCTGCTGGTCGTCGTCCACGGGGGGCCGGCCGGTGTGTTCAACCGGTCCTTCAGCCTCCGGCGGGGCGTCTACCCGATTCAGGTCTTTGCCAACGAGGGCTACCTCCTGTTCCTGCCGAATCCCCGGGGGAGCGGAGCGTACGGCGAGCGGTTCCGCAAGATGAACTTCCGGGACTGGGGCGGCAAGGATTTCGAAGACATCCTGAGCGGCGTGCAGGCCCTCATCGACCGGGGCCTGGCCGACCCGGACCGGATGGGCATCATGGGCTGGAGCTACGGGGGCTACATGACGGCCTGGGTCATCACGCAAACCGACCGCTTCAAGGCCGCCTCCGTCGGGGCCGGCGTGACGGACCTCTTCAGCATGTTCGGGACGACCGACATCCCGCCCTTCATGGTGAACCACTTCGGGAAGCCCCCGTGGGAGGACAAGGCCATTTACTTGGAGCGGTCGGCCCTCTATCACGTCGAGAAGGCCCGGACTCCGACGCTGATCCAGCACGGCGACAAGGACCTGCGGGTCCCGACGCTTCAGTCGTGGGAGCTTTACACGGCCCTGAAGATGCGGGGCGTGCCCGTTCAGTTCGTCCTCTACCCCCGGCAGGGCCACGGCATCGAGGAGCCCCGCCTGCTCCGGGCCGCCATGCGGCACAACCTGGAGTGGTTCGACCGGTGGCTGAAGGGACAGGAGGTCAAGGCGACAGGCAGGTCGGCCGATGGGCAGGTAGAGAAATAGCAGAGCCGTTCGGTTCGTGAGATTGGATGGCCGCAGGGCCGGCCTGCGCCGTCGACTACGACCTCCCGCCCGTCATTACGTCGAGGCCTTGCCGACGTAGAAAGTCCTCGGCGATCTGAAGGACCTGACCGGCTGTCTTCAAAGCAGACTCCGCGTGGCGGCGACGGAAGAAGCGCCTTGGAATCACGGGGCTTGGCAAAGCATCGGGGTACCGGGTCGGCGTATGAAATTGGTCTAAGTCGGACGCCGTTTCCTGAACGGCTCGAAGTTTGGGCTCCACGGATATCGCCTGATCTATCAGGTCCGAGACTGAATGGGTGAAGGCTAACCGGCCGGAGCCAGCGATCAAGATGGCCTTTAAGGCCATTTCTGCGGCTTGCTGGGCGTGAAAGCAAGCGGCCCAGTAATGCCGTCCCCGGCGAAGCATCCGAGCCAGCTCGAAATTATCGACGGCCGTCTGAAACCAACGAAGCGCTTCCGTCACCTTCATACAGAATAATCCCATCCGCCTTCAAGATGTCTCCGAAGACTGAATCCCGGAGGACCCGTCGAAACTCGGCCGGCGTATAAACGATGAGATTCATCGGACGACCGACCCGGCGGACCACCGGGCCCAGGTCGAGAAGTCGGTCCACGTAATTGCGTCGGCACCGACGCATGACGACGACGACATCGTAATCACTAGCCGGCGTGGCGTCCCCCCGAGCCCGTGAGCCGAAGAGGACGATGGTCTGCGCCCCGGCGGCCCGAAACACCTCGACGATGCGCCGCAGGGTCGGGTCCCGCCGAAACATGACGGTCGTTGCCCGCTTTAGGGTAGCTTCCGGATTGCGAGTCAACCGTCCACGACGCTGGGTCCTGGGAGTCGTATCCTTCATCTCAGTCGCCCAGCTGGACCAGACGTTCCGTGTCGATCTGGGCCCGCTGGAGGCGGCCGCTGTAATCGATGTAGACGGCCTTCCATTCCGAGAAGATGTCCAGGACCTGTGTGCCGCCCTCCCGATGGCCGTTGCCCGTCTGCTTGACGCCGCCGAAGGGCAGATGAATCTCGGCCCCGATGGACGGCGCATTGACGTACGTGATCCCGGCCTGCAGTTCCCGGACGGCGACCATGGCATTTCGGACGTCCCGCGTGTAGATGGCCGACGACAACCCGTAGCGGACGCCGTTGGCGATCTCGATGGCCTCGTCGAGCGTCTCGAAGGGGATGACGCAGACGACGGGGCCGAAGATCTCGTCCTGGGCGATCTTCATCGAGGGATGGACGTCGGCAAAGACCGTCGGGGCGTAGAAGTAGCCGTACTTCAGGTCGCCGTCCGTCAGCCGGTAGCCGCCGCACATCAGCCGGGCGCCCTCCTGCTTACCGAGCTCGACGTAGTGCTCGACCTTCCGAAGCTGGGCCTCGTTGATGATGGGCCCCATCTGGGTCTGGGGGTCCAGGCCGTTGCCGACCCGCAGGGCCTTCGCCCGTTCGACAAAGGCGTCCAGGAACTTCGTGTAGACGGCTTTATGGACGATCAGACGGCTGGCGGCCGTGCACCGCTGGCCGCTCGTCCCGAAAGCGCCCCAGATGCAACCCTGGACGGCCAGGTCCAGGTCGGCATCGTCCATGACGATGATGGGATTCTTGCCGCCCATCTCGAGGGAGACCCGCTTGTAGCCCCGGGCGCCGATCTCGGCGATCAGGCGTCCGACTTCCGTCGAGCCCGTGAAGGCCAGGATGTCCGTCCCGGGGTGCTCGCAGAGGGCCTGGCCCGCCTCGGGGCCGAAGCCGTGGACAAGGTTCAAGACGCCCGGCGGCAGGCCGCATTCTTCAAAGACCTTCACGAAGTGATGGGCCGTCAGGGGCGTCTCCTCGGAGGGCTTGAAGATGACCGTATTGCCGCACACGAGGGCCGGGAAGATCTTCCAGGACGGGACGGCCATCGGGAAGTTCCAGGCCGTGATGACGACGGCCACGCCGACGGGGACCCGGATGCAAAAGGCCATCTTGTCGGGAAGCTCGGACGTCGTCGTGTAGCCATGGAGGCGACGGCCCTCCCCGGCGATGAAGAAGCCCATGTCGATGGCCTCCTGGACGTCACCCCGGGTCTCCTCGAGGACCTTGCCGTTTTCCCGGGTCATGTCCCGGGCGATGGTCTCCTTCAGCTCGACGAGCCGCTGGGCGACCCGGTAGAGGATCTCAGCCCGCTTGGGCGGCGGGACGAGCCGCCATTTCTTGTAGGCCTCTCGGGCGGCCGCCACGGCCTTGTCGACGTCTTCCCGAGACGACTTGGGGAACAGACCGATGAGCTCCCGCGTGTCGGCGGGATTCCGGTCCTCGAAGTACTCCCCGCCGACGGGGTCGACCCATTCACCGCCGATGTAGTTCTTGTACCGCTCCATCGCCGACCTCCGGAAGCGCAGGCCTCCAGGCCTGCGGCGTCCGACCCTCATTATATCACCGCTTGGGTTGTCCGGCGGGGTCTGTCCCGGGTATCCTGATGCCCCCGGCCGGTGTCGGAGGGACGTCGTGATGACGTTAGGTCCCCTGGCTTCCGTCTTACAGTACTGGCAGACTCTGGGATACCGGTGGCTGGCCCTCCCGGAGGCGACCCGCCAGCGAGAGCGACAGCTCCGGGAGCTCCAGGCGACCGTCCAGCGGTGCCGCCTGTGTCCCCTCCACCAGAATCGGAAGCAGGCCGTCCTGGGGATGGGCGACCCCTGGAGCCCGCTCATGTTCGTCGGGGAGGGCCCCGGGGCGCAGGAAGACGTCGAGGGCCAGCCCTTCGTCGGGGCCGCCGGCCAGCTCTTGACCAAGGCCCTTCGGATGGTCGGGATCGACCGGCGTCGGGTCTACATCGCCAACGTCGTCAAGTGCCGGCCCCCGGAGAATCGGACGCCTCGGCCGTCGGAGATGAGCGCCTGCTTTCCTTACCTCCGCCGTCAGATCGAGATCCTCCGGCCGGCCATCCTCGTCCCGATGGGAAACCCGGCGATGTCCATGATCTTGGGCCGGACGGGCATCCAACAACTGCGGGGTCAGTGGTTTCAGAAAAACGGGGTGTGGGTCGTGCCGATCTACCATCCGGCGTACGTCCTCCGGAACCCCGAGGCCTTCCCCCTCTTCTTGAACGACCTCCGGCAAATCGCTGAAGTCGCCCACCGTTTCGGATGGATCTGAAGCCGGAGCGGCGGTTGCCGTCCGCCGGGCGCTTGGCTAAAATATAGGCGAATCGCGAGTGGCGAGTAGCGATACGACGTGGCGTGGGGGGTTAGCTCAGTTGGGAGAGCGCCAGCTTCGCAAGCTGGAGGTCGCCAGTTCGAATCTGGTACCCTCCACCACGGAGCCTCCCTCGAGACGGGCCATGTCCCGATTCATCGGCGGCAGTGCCGGCGCCATGGCGCGAGAAATCGCCGAGGGTTTTATCATCGTGACCCAGAACACCCTCCGGCGTTTCACCCCCGAGGAGCTCCGTCAGCTCCAGTTTGAGATCGACAAACTGCTCACGGCGCTTCGGGCCGAGCAAAGCCCGACGGACGACCCCCTGACGGTCCAGAAGCGGAACCGCAAGATCTCCCGCCTCACGCAGGTCACCCAGATCGTCCAGACCCTCCTTCAGCAACGCCGGGGGTAGGGGTCTTGTAGGCCTAGCGGTGTGCAGAATATACTCGATCCATAAGAAGGAGGGATTTGCATGAAAAAATTAGAATACATGGTTATATATATTATTCGAGGTCTAAAGAAGATGAGTCACCAGCGTGTAGGGCGCACCCGCTTAATGAAGATCCTATATCTGGCTGATTGGCTGGCGACCCAAAGGCTCGGCCGGTCTCTGACAGGGGTCAAGTACTATTTTTATTTTTACGGACCCTACTCCGATAGGATCATGAACGCCATAGAGAGTTTAATCCAACGGGGGATCATGGAAGATTCTCCTGACCTGACCCAGTTTGGGGTGGCCCATGATTATCGTCTAACTGAGAAGGCCCATGAGTTGAACATAGAAGGTCAACTTTCGAACGACGAACGCGAACTGCTGGATCGAGTACTGGAGAAGTTTGGCCGGCTATCCTTGCCTCAATTGCTCGACGTAGTGTATGCAACAGCCCCCATGAAACGGGCCGTCCCGGGTGAGGCCATTCGACTCGATCCACGATGAGCGGGTCTACAGCGTTCTTTGCGTTTATAAGGTGGATCGTTTTTGGTATCTTGCGTGATCCTAAAGCTTGCACATTTATCGATGCTAAAAATGATGATTTAGTACTCCATGTCTTCTTGCTTAATAGTTCCCCTCCTATTCATCGCAAAAGACACATCCGTAACGCCTTTGCAGAACTGAGTGAGGCGTCTGAATTCATCAAACAGCAGCGGAAAAATCAAGCGACCAAGATGCAAGAATTAGCGGACCGCCATCTCCTGCAAGGTCTCCTTTCCGAGCTCGGCTTTAGAGAAGAAGGGGAGGTGATTTATGGTGCGAAGCTTTGCGATGCCGAAGGCCATGAGCTTACGGACTTAGATGCTTATCTTCCTTATAAGGAGACGTGGATTGAATTGACGACGACTAAAGAACCCAGCGGTCACTTCTTCGAAAAATTGGGGAAACTTGCCTTCATCAAGGGCATTGAGTTTACCATTAAAGAGCCTAAGACAGACCCAGAAGGTGAGTTAAGTTGGCAATCTCTTCAGGCTACTCGTCTAAAGCGATTATTTTATCTTACTCTCTATCCGTTACAAATTCAGTTGGGTAAGCAGACGCAGAGCATATATCAGGTCATTTCAGTTTTTGAGGATTTAGATCCTCAAAGGTTGGCTAAACAGCTGGTAAGTAAGTCCTTCCTCCACAAGGCCGAAAGAAAGTTCGAGCAGATTAAGGAATCAATAAACTTATTCTTAAAAGAATAAGTTTTGTGCAAAGCATCATCAAGCCCCCCTTGACCTTACCGGGTTTCGCGGACCCGTCATGCCACCCCTGCGACGGGGCGGCCTAAGCGTTGGACGACGGACTCGACGGCTTGCCGGAGGCGACCCTTCGGGCCCTCCCGGTAGTCGACCTTGATCAGGACGGAAATGCGGCGGCAGTCCCGCTGAAGGTCCTCCAGGCAAGCCTGGACGACGCGGGATAGCTCCTCCCACGAGTCGGCCTCGAGGACAGTCCCGACGGCCGTAAGCCGGTAGTCGAGACCGCTTCGGTCGATGACGTCCACGGCGCGGGCCACGTAAGCACCCACGCTCTCCCCCTTGTCAAGGGGCGTGACGCTGAGGAACATCAGCCAGCTCATGGTCGACCCCCTTCGTTTTACGGTCGGATGTCGGACCCGCGGAGAGTCTCGGGCGGTCGGCGGGTCCACCGGGTGAAGCGGGCCTCCGGGCCGGCCGGGTCATAGACTTGGACGGCGTGGAGGGTCTCCTTGCCGTCGTTCATGAAGGCATGCGTCGTGCCGGCGGGGATGAAGATCGCCATCGGCGCCTCGACGACCCGCTCCGTCCCGTTCAGCGTCAGGCGGCCCCGCCCCCGCAGGACGAACAGGATTTCGTGAGAATCCGTGTGGACGTGCTCGGCGACCTGCGCACCCGGTCGGAACACGCCGTATCCGACGTGGAGCCGGACGTTCGAGTGGCCCTGCTGGGGACCCAGCCAGAGGCCCATCAGGGTCTTACCGTCGGGACTCTCGTAGAAGGCCGCCTCGGACAGGGGTACCAAGTGTGCCGGACCCGAAGTGTCTTGAGGACGCCCCGAGTGACCCAGCATCCAGCCCAGGACTAGGCCGACGAGGCATCCGAAGACCCAGGACCGACGACGCATGACCCACCTCCCTCGAGAACAGCGCATGGCGAATAACGAGGTCGGAAGAGTAGCCCTCACTACAGACCATGGACTAAAGACCATAGACCATGGACCATAGACTACGGACCTTGGATTACGGACCAGTTCTCGAAGGATGACACCGGGGCGACTCCCGGTGTTCGGAGGTCGGAGGCCCGCATTCCCGCAGGCGAGGACGCCTACGCTCCCGCAGGCCAGAGGCCTGCGCTCCTATCTGCCGACGGCCGACCTGATCGCGGCGGGTGGCGAACAGCGCATAGCGCATGGGGCCATACCTCCTACGACCGGTCTGCAACCCAAGGCCCATAGTCTGTGGTCTATGGTCTGTGGTCTGTGGTCTGTGGTCTGTGGTCCGACACGTTATCCTGAGCGCGGACCATTTGGATGAATTCATCAAAGAGGTACAGGGCATCGTGGGGCCCCGGCGAGGCCTCGGGGTGGAACTGGACGGCGATGATAGGCAGGTCCCGGTGGCGGAAGCCTTCGAGGGTCCCGTCGTTGAGGTGCCAGTGGGTCGGGACGACCTCCGGAGGCAGGCTGTCGGGATCGACGGCAAAGCCGTGGTTCTGGGTCGTGATCAGGACTTTGCGGAGGGGTTCGTCCTTGACGGGCTGATTGGCGCCCCGGTGGCCGAACAGGAGCTTGTAGGTCCGACCCCGGAAGGCCAGGCCCAGGACCTGATGGCCCAGGCAGATGCCCAGCAGGGGGACGCGCCCGATCAGGCGTCGGACTTCCCGGACGATCCCGGGCAGGGCGGCCGGGTCGCCGGGACCGTTCGAGAGGACGACGCCTTGGGGTCGCAAGCGCAAGACGTCCTCGGTCGGCGTCCGGGCCGGGACGACCAGCACCCGGCAGGACCGCTGGAGCAAGGCCCGCAGGATGCCCCACTTGACGCCGTAGTCGTAGACGACGACGAGAGGCGCCGACGGGTCTGGCTCAGACGGGACGCCGGCCGAATTCATCGGGACCGGTCGAAGGCCGGCCGCCAAGCCTTCGAGGATCCACGCCTGGGGCCGAGGCGCTTCCGCCGGGACGGCCCAGAAGGGCTCCGCCGGGGAGACGGCCCGGACCCAGTCGGCCCCGACCATCGAAGGGCTCTGGCGGGCTTTGGCGACCAGGGCCTGCGGGTCGGCCGGCACGGTCGAGATCACGGCCCGCATGGCCCCCTGGGAGCGGATTTTTCGGACGAGGGCCCGGGTATCGACCTCGGCAATGCCCGGGATGCCCCACTGGCGGAGGTACGTGTGGAGGTTCCAATGCCCCTGGCGATGGCTGTAAAAGGGGCTCGGGTCGGCGACGACAAAGCCCTCGACCCAGGGACGGATACTCTCGACGTCCGCCGGATTCAGGCCGTAGTTGCCGATGTGGGGATGGGTCATGATGACGATCTGGCCCTTGAACGAAGGGTCGGTCAAGACTTCCTGGTAGCCCGTCATGGCCGTCGTAAATACCAGCTCGCCCCAGCGCTCCGTCGAGGCGCCGAGAGGCTGACCGACGTAGTAGGAGCCGTCTTCCAGGGCCAGAATCGCTTCCATCGGGAATCCCAGTGTGAGGGTCCGTTCATAACATAAGCGAGCCGGCCCAGGGACGCAAGAGACGGATGTCGGGACGTCGGGCCGATGCCCATCTGACGAGTCCGCGAAGGCGGATGGCGAGTAGCGAGGGGCGAATGGTCTGTAGTCCGGGGTCGGTGGTCTATTATCCCGCGACCCCGCTCGGGCGAGCGAGGCTGGGATAAAAACGGCCCATCGGCCGGCCTGGTTCCTTCGTGACTTCGTCACTCCATCCCTTTGAACATCGTGCTCCCGGGCGATGGGAAAGGCTGCCCCGACGCCATTCTCACGAACCGAACGGCTCTGATAAGTGAGGGACAATCCCCCCATATGCGATAGACGCCAGCCTAACGGCCGGCGTGGGGATCGATTGGACACCGGCATGACGGCCGATATCCGAACAGGAGGACGCCACCATGCCGGGGGCGTTCCGAGAGATGGGTCAAGCCCCGACCTTGATGCCTACAGGCGAGTTTAAAGCCCAGCCCTACAGATTGGAATAGGATGGCACCGCCACGACCGGCGAGACTTGACTTTTTTAGCGGCATATGTATAGAGGCACCTTCAAGGGGAAGCGCTTGGGCTTTCCCCGGAGGAGGTGCTCTATGGTGAGTTCACGGGCGCTGAACATGAGCGCCCTGCTCCTGACAGGCGCTCTGCTGATTACGACATCTCAGACCGTGGCCCCGAAGGAGCCAGCTCGGCCAAACATTCCAACCCTTCAGAATCCGGCAGGACCATCGGAGGGCGGACCTGAGACCCATGGGATTTGTAGTTGCTGGTGCTGGTGTGTAGAGGACCCGACGACTCGGACATGCTACGGTGGCGGTTATTGTTGTATAGGAGAAGACTTTTGGTATCCTGGAGGCTGGAACAGCCAATGCGTCTGTAGACCCTGTATTATTATACCACTACTCGGCCCAGAAGCTTCACGCTCCAGCAGGATGTTTAAGTCCATATGCATTCCTGCCAACTATGAGGTACTGGACGCTACAGTCCGGGCCTTATACGCGGGCGCCTACTCATGGCGGGACTAACTTAGTTGCTGACCCAACAGGGCCTCGACCCGTGAGAATCCGGATGGGGATTTGGCATTCCCAATGCCTTGAGGAGACCGGTGTTTCGAGTATTGGGCCGGTGGGCAGGCCGGCGGATGGGCCAGGGGTCGGGAATAGCTATCGCCCAGGCCCGTGGTCCCCATCCATTCTCATTATTCCATATCTTTCACGAACCGAAAGGCTCTGCTCATGGAGGTTCGTCATGGTGAAACTGCCGGAAAGGATAGTCCTCGGCTTAGTTCTGATGGCGGGGGTCTTGGGTCTATCTGCTGCCCGGGCGGATACCACCGTACAGCAGGTCCAGTCCGATTGCGCCATCCGACTCCTGGAGGAACTGCAGGGTTCGTCCTCGGAGTGTAGCTTGTTGCCGAGCCTGCTCTCGGTCCAGGGACGCTATGCCCTGATCGACATCCACGCCCGATGCCTCGTCTCCGGTTCTCGGGGTCCCGAGGTTTCTTATCGGAAGGGATGCCACGTGGTCCTGGACCGGGAGAACTACACCATCGTGGGAGAGAGCATGAGCCAGCGTCGGTTCCGTCCGATCGGCACCTTGGAAGTAGGCGGTCAGCCTCTCATCTTGGTCGAACAACTCAAGCGGTGGGTTCTGGTGAAGCCGGACGGTAGCGATGCCCTGCCTTACGATTGGGACTGTCCGGAGGAGAAGTGTCTGGGGCCGATGAGTCATCAAGTGCAACTTATCGACCGGGGCGTCTTCCCCGAAGGACCCCTGCGGGTGGCCGTTCTCCGACCCGAGGACTCCTTCCTCCTTGTCATTTATGACCTTTACCCGGCCGCCGAGGGTCAAAAGAAGGGCAGAGTCCAAGTCGTCGACCGGCTGGTGCCACGGGAGAATTGGGGGCGGCAGTGGCTTCGGGTGACGAACCTGGAAGAAGAGATGAAACGGATCTACTTCCACCGGTCTGTATTACAAAAATTGGCAGAATGGGCTTTGGGCATCGAATGGCAGGGGGAATTGAAGAAATCCATTCGGTACCGTCTCGATGGCGCTCCCCGGGGGATGACGATGTTCTATCAAGCCAGGCAGGGCTTCTTTCTGGCGACCCAGCATCCTTTCACACTGACCCACGTCGACCCCGCCAGCCGGTCTTTTCAGGTCTTGTCCCCTCGTAGCCTGGGTCCCTTTCAGCCGATCTCCCTGGTCTCATCGCTCGTCCTCACGGGATTGTATCCCGATAGAAAAGACTCCGTGTGGGGCTTTGTGCAGGGCACGATCAGCGAAACGGAAACCCAATATACCTTGCGGCATCCGGACCGGTCCTGTTCAGAATGGGACACTCTGCCGGACGGCCAGAAAATCTGTTACTTCCCGGTCGGTCTGCTGGTGAGAATCCCCCTGGAAGACCTGGGAGCCGCTGAATGGTGGATTCTGCATGAGGGTATCTATGGTAAGGACGATCCCACCCTTATGGTCCTTCGGGTCGAGGGCGACGCAGTAGAGTACCTGGAAGGCACGCCGAGCCGAGGTATCCAAGCAACCTATCTTCGGATAAAGAGGAGACATTTTCGTTAAAAGGTCCCATCATTAGTCCCCTGGGACGCAGATCCCCTCAGACGTCTCGGGAGTTCCGGCCTGGCCGTATGATGCGCTGTCGAAAGCCCTCTTGAAGGGCGCGCAGCGTCAGATGTAAAAGCAGGAGACGCTACCCGCGACCCAATCCCACCGTCTGGCTCCCCCGTAGCCCGGTGGCCGGTGGCGCCAGGCAGAAGCGGCGCATTCGGCCCTCGGAGACTCGCTCCTCGTCGGACGTACCCGGCTACTTATGACCTTGCCCCTCTCTTACCAGAGCCGTTCAGCCCGCGAGCATCCGGATGGATTCAGCCTTTCCGACCCTTCGGGGAGGCCGGTGTTTCAAGTATTAGGCAGGTGGGGTCAGGAAATGCTATCGTCCGGGTTCCTGGTCCCTCGTCCGTTCCCATCATCCCGCATTCCGTATCTCGCATCCCGCACCTTTAAAACACTGTGTTTCTCAGCTGGCAAGTAAAGACCGTTCCGAAGGTGCTCTCTTGAGCCCAACGGCCTTGTCACTAAATGACGATCCCTCCGCCCTTCATCCTGAAGTTCGGACATGGCGTGGGACGGGAGCCCCAATTAGGCAGATAGGAAGCCGCAGGGGCTTCGGCCCGGGGGCCGATCCCCCGACCTGGACGGAGCAAGATTGTTTTCCCAAGTACTATCTGGACGCCTGGGCCTGGCTGTCCGAACTCATGTCCGAAGGGCAGTTCATCCTGGTGACGAAGCCCGACGGAGGTGCTATAATACGCCCGATCCACTTATCGGACCCGGGCTACGGGCCTTTCCTGAACAGAAGTCGCTTGTGGAGAAGACGCGGATGTTCTGGACGTTTGTGGGTCTTGTTCAGAGTCAGACAGGGTCCCAACCGCCCCCGGCCCCCGGCGGGGACGGCGCCCTGCGGTTTCTTCTCAGTATCCTGCCGCTCATCTTCTTTTTTGTGATCGCCTACGTGTTCCTCATCTTGCCGACCCAGCGGCAGCAGAAGAAGCACCGGCAATTACTGGCGAACTTAAAGGTCGGGGACCGGGTCGTGACGAATAGCGGGATTTACGGGACCATCGTGAAAGTCGGGGACAAGACTTTTAAGCTCCGGGTCGCCGATAAGGTCGTCATCACCGTCGAGAAATCGGCCATCGCCGGTCTCCAGCCGGCCGAGAGCGAGGCGGAAGTGTGAATTCGGTGCTCGGTGTTGGGTTAACAGAGCCGTTCGGTTGGTGAAAACCCGCATGGATTCGGCTTTTTCGACCCTTCGGGAAGGACGGTTTTTCAAGCTTTGGCAGATAGGCAGTTCGGCAGATGGGCCGATGGTCCCAAAAGCCCTGGGGCTGATCCTTGCCCGCCCGGCTTCTATCTGCCTATCTGCCGACCTGCCCATCTGCCGGATGCTTGAAAAATCGTACTTCCCGGGCATTGGGAAAGATTGTCCCGACGCCATTCTCACGAACCGAACGGCTCTGTTAATCCGCCATTTGCAACTCTCTAGGACTCCGACCGCCGAGCCCTGAACACCCAGCACCTGACACCGGAGCATGGCGTCATGAAGCGTTTGCGGTGGAAGCTCATCCTGATCCTCGCCGTGGCGGCGATCAGCGTGTGGGGCGTCTGGCCGGTCCAGAAGAAGATCCGGCTCGGCCTGGACCTGAAGGGCGGGATGCATCTCGTCCTCCAGGTCCACATGGAAGACGCCCTGCGGGCCCAGCGGGACCACGACCTGAACGGCATCCGGGCCTGGCTCCAGGACAAGGGCTGGCTGGCGTGGTTTCGGTTTGACACGCCGGCCGTCGACCGCATCGTGATCCGGGCCGCCCAGCCGCCAGACCCCCAGCAGTTCCAGCGGGCCTTTACCGACCTGAGTGATTTTCTGGAGCGGAATTATCACACGGCGTACGTCGTGGACGTCCGGTCCGATGCCATCGCGCTTCAGATGCGGCCGGAGCTGGTCGCCGACGTCAAGCGGCGCACGTCGGAGCAAGCCGTCCTGACGATTCGTCGGCGGGTCGACGAGTACGGTCTGGCGGAGGTCGTCGTCGCGCCCCAGGGACCTACGGGGGAGCGGATCCTCGTCCAGCTCCCCGGCGTCGAGGACCCGAACCAGGTGAAGGCCCTCATCCGGGAGACGTCCTTTCTGGAGTTTCGTCTCGTCCTGGACTTTGCCTCTACGCAGGACGAGCTGATCCAACGGTACCAGGGCCGTCTCCCGGAGGGGACGGAAATCCTGCCGGGCTGGATCGAGCGGGACGGCGAGGGCGGCCGGGCGGCCGACACGGGGTTTTACCTGGTTCGGAAGGAAGCCGTCGTCACGGGGCAGGACCTCGAGTACGCTTACCGTTGCACGGACCGGGTCGGCTTGCCGGCCGTCTGCTTTCGGCTGAGCCGCCGGGGCGGGGAGCGCTTCTATGCCTTCACGGGCCAGCACATCGGGGACCCCCTGGGGATCGTCTTGGACCGTAAGGTCATCACGGCGCCCCGCATCCAGGCCCAGATTCGGGACGAGGGCCAGATCACGGGCCGTTTTACCCCACAGGAGGCCGAACGTCTGGCGATCCAGCTCCGGTCCGGGGCCCTGCCGGCGGCGATGACGGTCTTAGAAGAGCGCCAGATCGGACCGGCCCTCGGGCGGGACAGCATCCGCAAGGGGGCGCTGTCGTCCCTCATCGGGGCGGTCGTCGTCATGCTCTTTATGCTGGTTTACTACAAGGGGGCCGGGATTAACGCCGACCTGGCCTTAATCTTGAACGTCCTGATCATCCTGGCCTGCCTGGCCTACTTTAAGGCCACGCTGACGCTCCCGGGCATCGCCGGGATTGCCCTGACCATCGGGATGGCCGTCGACGCCAACGTCCTAATCTTTGAGCGGATTAAGGAAGAGCTCCGGGCCGGCAAGACGGTCCGGACGGCCGTGGATTTGGGCTTCCAACGGGCCTGGAGCGCCATCTTCGACTCGAACGTGACGACGATCCTGGCGGCCCTGGCCCTGTACATCTGGGGGACGGGCCCCGTCCAGGGATTTGCCATCACGCTGTCGGTCGGCCTGCTGGCGAACCTATTCACGGCCGTCTTCGTGTCCCGGACGATTTTCGACCTCGTCCTGGGGGAGCGGCCCGTCGAGCGGCTCAGTATCTGAGCCGGCGTTCGATATTGGGTGCTGGGTGTCAGGAAATTTCTTTGGGACGTTCGGGAGATCGGTCCCCAACACCGAAAACCCGAGACCCAGCACCGATTTCGAGGGACGCCCATGAGTGAGCGATACGAACGGACGCCCTTTCATATCGACTTCATGAAGTACCGGCCCTTTTTCCTCCTTGTGTCTCTGAGCTTGATGGCGGCGAGCGCCTTCCTGCTGGGGACACGGGGCCTGCGGAAGAGCATCGACTTTACAGGCGGCCTCCTCCTCCGAATTCACTTTGCCGAGCCCGTCTCCGTCGGCCAGGTCCGGTCGGCCATGGAGCGTATCGGGCTCGGGGACAGCACGATCCAGGAGTACGGCTCTGCCCGGGACATCCTCATTCGGATCGCCCAAGCGCGGGCCGAGGCCTTGGCCCGGGCCCGGGGCCTGCGGGGCGAGCTCTCCACGGAGGCGATGCTGGAACGCCTGATTCCTGAAATCCAGGGCGCCCTGTACCGCACGTTCGCCCCCGGTCAGCCCCTGGACAAGCCGGACCTCAACAACACAGACGCCATTCGGCTGGCCCGCTTCCTGACGGAGCGGGACCCCCTGGGTCTTCAAAAGGAGCCGCCGGACGTTCGGGAGGCCCGGTACGCCGACATCGCCCGGCGCATCTATGAGGTCCGCATGGAACCCGAACTGGGCGGTGTCTTACGAGACTGGAAGTATCTGTTCGACCGTGTCTCCCTGGAGCCGCCCGTCCGGGCCCTCCTACAGGATCACTTCGTCCTGGGCCCCTTCACGGTCCTCTCCATCGAGTCCGTCGGGCCGCAGATCGGGAAGGAGCTGATCCGGAAGACTCAAACGGCCGTCATCGTCTCGATGGTCCTGATGCTGGCATACATCTGGTTCCGGTTCGACCTCGTGTTCGGCGTCATGGCCTTAGCCTGCCTGGTCCACGACGTCCTCATCACGTTAGGCGCCCTATCCTTCACGGGCCGAGAGATCTCGCTGACGGTCGTGGCCGCCCTCCTGACGATTGTTGGGTTCGACGTCAACGACACGATCGTCGTGTACGACCGCATTCGGGAGAACAAAGGCCTGCGGAAGTATACGAATATCTTGGAGCTGTACAACGCCAGCCTGAATCAGACCCTGTCCCGAACGCTCCTGACGAGCCTGACGGTCTTGTTTGTGACCGTCGTCCTGTACTTCCTGGGCGGGGCCGTCCTGAACGACTTTGCCTTCACGATGATCGTCGGCATCGTCGCCGGGACCTACTCGAGCATTTACATCGCATGCTCGCTGGCGGCCTACTGGTATACATGGCGTCAGCGCCGGGCCCCGGCGTTGGCGGCGGCCGCGCCCCAGAAGCCGGCCCGGATGAAGACGGCCAAGGTGAAGTGATTCGATGTTGAGTGTTCGGGGGGATAGCAGAGCCGTTCGGTTCGTGAGAATGGCGTCGGAACAACCTTTCCCAACGCTCGGGAAGCACGGTTTTTCAAAGTGACGGAGTGACGAAGTGGCGATGTAAGGATGATCCCGCCCGGCCCGTCGGCCCAAGACCGTTACTCGTCACTTCGTTACTTCATCACTCCGTCGCTTCAAAAAATCGTCCGCCTCGAAGAGTCGGAAAGGCTGAATCCATACGGGTTTTCACGAACCGAACGGCCCTGATAGGTACAAGGGACCGACGATCCCATAGACCGTAGACCTAAGGTCTGTGGTCTGTAGCCCAGCGCCCAAGACCCAATCCCGGGGGATCGAGAGATGGCCCGTCGGTTAGACGGCAAGGCGGTCGCCCAGAAGATCTATGACGAACTGTTCCTACGCATCGAGGACCTCCGCCGCCGGGGCATCGTCCCCTGTCTGGGGGCCATCCTCGTCGGGGACGACCCGTCGTCTCGGCTGTACGTCCAGAACAAGCAGAAGGCCTGCGAGCAGATGGGCCTGCGGAGTATCGTCCAGACGTTTCCGGCCGACGTCTCGGAGACTCAGCTCCTGGACCATATCGAGCGCTGGAACCAAGACCCCGATATCCACGGGATTTTGGTCCAGCTTCCCCTGCCGGCCCATCTGTCCAAGGCCCGCATCTTGGAGGCCATCGACCCCCGGAAGGACGTCGACGGCTTCCATCCCGTCAACAAGGGCTTGCTCATGGAGAACCGGGCTCGGCTGGTCCCCTGCACGCCGGCCGGCATCTTACGCATGTTGGATGCCTACGGCGTCCCCATCGAGGGCCGCCACTGCGTGGTCATCGGTCGAAGCGACGTCGTCGGAAAACCCATCGCTACCCTCCTCTTGCATCGGAACGCGACGGTCACGATTTGCCATTCCCGTACGACCGACCTGCCCGAACTCGTCCGACGGGCAGACATCGTGGTCGCCGCTATGGGCCGAGCCGCGTACATCCAGCCCGACTGGGTCAACCCGGAGGCGACGCTCATCGACGTCGGTATCAACACGGTCACGGCCGCCGACGTCCTTCGGCAGATCGTACCTGAAGATCATCCCAAGTGGGCGGCCTTCCGTCAGCAGGGGCGGGTCCTGCTGGGCGACATCCACCCCCTGGCCTACGAGCGGGCGCGTGCCTACACGCCCGTCCCCGGCGGCGTCGGCCCCTTGACGGTCGCCATGCTCGTCCACAACACCGTGACGGCGGCCGAACTCCAGGCTCAGGAGCGTGAGGCGTGAGTCGGTCTGTCGGACCGGCGGAAACGACCCTTTGGGACTTCACGGGCCGCGTGTGTGTCGTCACGGGCGCGGCCCGGGGGGTCGGGGCGGCCGTCGCCCGGCAGATGGCCGACCTGGGGGCCCACGTGGTCATCACGTATCGGCAGTCGGCCGAGGCGGCCCGGTCGCTGGAAGCGTCTGGCCAGGGCCGGATCACGGCCTATCCTCTGGACGTGCGAGAGGCTCCTCAGGTCCAGGCCTTCTTCCAGGCCGTCTGGGACCGGTGGGGCCGTGTGGACGTCCTGGTCAACAACGCTTCCTTCTCGACGGACCGGGCCTGGAAGCGGGACATCACCGAGCTGGAAGACGCCGACTTTGTCGAGGCCTTCCGGGTCGACGTCCTGGGGAGCTGGCTCTGCGACAAGGCCGTCATGCCCTACATGCGGCGGCAGGGTCACGGGGTCATCATCCACATGGCCTCGGCGGCGGCCCTGGCAGGCGACCCCGACACACTGCTCTACAACCCGGCCAAGATGGCCCTCGTCGGCCTGACTCGGAGCCTGGCCCGGCTTCTGGCCCCGGCCATCCGGGTGTACGCCATCGCGCCGGGCTCGGTCCGGACAGACTGGCTGGAGCGCTGGGGCCTGTCGCCCGAAGACCTGCGGCGGTTGGAGGAGGAGACGCTCCTGCGTCGGATCGTCGAGCCGACCGAGGTCGCCCGATGGGTCGCCTTTCTGGCCTCGCCGGCGGCGGCCTCCGTCACGGGCCAGACGTTTTTCATCGACGCCGGCCTGTGGCTGGGGGAATAGTGGGGGAATGGACCATGGACCATAGACCACAGACCACAGACCATAGACCATGGACTATAGACGATGGACCATCGACCTGACGAAGTCATCAAAAGGGCCTCTCTCCTGAAGGGTGAACTATCTTCTGGACCAGGTCTAAGGTCTATGGTCTATAGTCTATGGTCTCATAACCCAACGCCGATTCATTGCCTGCCGGGTGGATAGCCTGCTATGACCCTGCGCATCGCCGTCATACCGGGAGACGGGATCGGGCCAGAAGTCACGCGAGCGGCCATGCAGGTCCTGGAGGCCGCCGCCGATCGGTTCGGGCTGGACGTCTGTCTCGACTGGTACGATTACGGGGCCGACAAGTACCTCCGGGAGGGCGTCACCCTGCCGCCGGAGGACCTGGAACGATTGAAGACCTACTCGGCCATCTTCTTAGGCGCCCTGGGGGACCCCCGCGTGCCCGACATGAAGCATGCGGCCGACATCCTGTTTGGCATCCGGTTCGGCCTGGACCTCTATGCCAACGTGCGGCCCGTCAAGCTCCTGGACCCTCGTCTGTGCCCCCTGAAGGGCGTCGAGCGGCTCGACTTCGTCGTCCTGCGGGAAAACACGGAGGGCCTCTACGCCGGCATGGGGGGCATCTTCAAGAAGGGCACGCCCGACGAGGTCGCCATCCAGGAAGACGTCAACACCCGGAAGGGCGTCGAGCGGATCATCCGCTACGCCTTTGAATATGCCCGGGCCCGGGGGTATCGGAGCGTCTGCATGAGCGACAAGAGCAACGCCCTCCGATACGCCGGCGACCTCTGGCAACGGACGTTCTGGGCGGTCGCCGCCGAGTACCCCGACATCCAGGCATGGCACCTGTACATCGATGCCCTGGCCATGCAGATGGTCAAGCGGCCCCAGCAGTTCGAGGTCATCGTCACGAACAACATGTTCGGGGACATCGTGAGCGACCTGGGGGCTCAGCTCCAGGGCGGCCTCGGGATGGCCCCCTCGGGCAACATCCATCCGGGACGGGTCTCGATGTTCGAGCCCGTCCACGGCTCGGCCCCCAAATACGCCGGTCAGAACGTGGCGAACCCGATGGCGGCCGTCTTGACAGCCGGGATGATGATGGAATACTTGGGCTTCCCTGAGGTCTACCAAGCCATCGAGGCCGCCGTCGTCGCCGCCTTGCGGGCCGGCGTCGTGACCCGCGACCTGGCCGAGGTCCTGGGCGTGTCACCCTGGGGCACGCGGGAAGTCGGCGCCTGGCTGGCCGAGTACGTCCGTCGAGGCGCCCCGTAGGTCCAAATGGGTCTTGAATCCCGGGGGTCGGGTCTCAGGAAAGGGACCACGGACCCCAAACCGGGATGCAGGATAGGCTGGTGGTCCATTTTCATCGTGGCCCCACCCTGACGAGTGGGGTCGAATGCAGAGGATAGGGAGGTCCAGCCATGGAGGAACGGAGTTTGAATCACTTCACGCTCTTACAATTTACAGAAGCCTACTGGGGACTTCCGGCGAACCAGCGTCGGGACGTCCATCAGCGCTTCTGGGGACGGGTCCGGGAGACGGCCGACCGGACCTACCTCTACCAGGTCTTCCCGGCCCGGGCCGATGCGGACTTGCTCCTGTGGTGCGCCGTGCGGGCCTCCGACCCGGACCGAC
Source organism: bacterium HR11 (assembly GCA_002898535.1). Classification (NCBI taxonomy): domain Bacteria; species bacterium HR11. The sequence goes on along the minus strand of BEHN01000014.1, from coordinate 27,961 downwards.
CCGGCCGGTTCTTCGCCGACCTGGCGACGGTCCTGGCCGGTGTGCGGCCCTACCTGCGGTCGGTGCAAACCTTGTGGGGCTTTACGAAACCCTCGGTCTACGCCCGGGGCCAAAGCCCCCAGGAGATGGACCCCTTCGCCGACCACCGGAAGGCCTACCTGGTCGCCTATCCCTTCGTCAAGACGGCCGAGTGGTATCTCCTGAGCAAGGACACCCGGCAGGGCATGATGAACGAACACATCCGCGTTGGACGCCAGTACCCCTCCATCCTGCAGTTACTGCTCTACTCTTTCGGCCTCCAGGACCAAGAGTTCGTCGTCGTTTATGAGATGGACGACCTCATGCAGTTTTCGGACCTCGTGCAGGACCTCCGGGCGACCGAGGTTCGGCGGTACACCGAGCGGGACACGCCGATCATCACGGCCCTGTACCGGCCGGCCGAGGAGACGCTTCGACTCTTCGAATAGGAGCGGCCCCATAAATCCCGCGGTCCCCCTCTCCCCGCGGGAGAGGGTTTTTGAGATGGCGTGTGGGTTAGCAGAGCCGTTCGGTTGGGAGAAATGCGGTTCCCATCCGGGAAAACGACGGCCCGGCGACCTCGATTTTTTCAAGCTTGTTAAGGATGACACCGCCATCCCTGGCGGTGTTCAGAGGGGATATGACACCGCCAGGACGGGCGGTGCATGAGGAGGACGCCCACATGATGGCGGGCTCTCTCCGGAAGCCACCGGCATGACGGCCGGTGGGCCGGGGATCGACGCCCGTCGCCCGACCGGCCGACCTGCCCATCTGCCTATCTGCCCACCTGCCGACCTGCCCACCTGCCCACTTGCCCACCTGCCCATCTGCCGACTGCCCACCTGCCCACCTGCCGACTGCTTGAAACATCGTGCTTTCCGGGGGATGGGGAAGATTGTTCTGACGCCATTCTCACGAACCGAACGGCTCTGTTAGGATGCCAACGGACCGGACGGTGAACGGCATGTCAGAGGAACGATCCGAACAGATGTCCTCACCGGTGCCACTGCCCGCCGGGTTCGAGTCCTTTCCGACCTGGCGGCCGCCTTCCGGGCGGATGATGGCCTGGAGCGCCGTCCTCTTTGGCCTGACGTTCCTCACGGCCTTAGTCGTGGGGACTTACCACATGATCGCCTTCTCGGAGTCCGTCGGCGGGTCCGTCCGCCCCTTGCAGGAGCCTTCCGTCGTGCCGTCGATTTTCCGGGACCCCCGGCTCCTGTGGATGGGCCTGCCCTATGCGGTCGTCCTGATGGTGATCCTGCTGAGCCACGAGCTGGGCCACTACTTGTTCTGCTGGCGGTATCGGGTCGATGCTACGCTCCCCGTGTTCATCCCGGCCCCGACCATCATCGGGACCTTCGGGGCCTTCATCCGCATCCGGGGCATCATTCCTCATCGGAATGCCCTATTGGATATCGGGGTCGCCGGCCCCCTGACGGGCTTCCTGTGCAGTCTTCCGTTTCTGGCCCTCGGCGTCGTCCTGTCCCAACCCGTGGTAGCAGGGCCGTCCCCAGCCGGCGGGGATGCCGGCGTCATTTACTTCGGCGAACCCCTGATCTGGAAGCTTCTGGTATGGCTCCTCCGAGACGATCCCCCGGGGACGGACCTGATGGTCCACCCCATCGCCCTGGCGGCCTGGTTCGGCGTCTTGGCGACGAACCTGAATCTGTTCCCTATCGGTCAGCTGGACGGCGGCCACGTGGCCTATGCCGTCCTGGGGCCGCGGGCCCGGTGGCTGAGTCGGACCTTCTGGCTAGGCCTGGCGGCTCTGGCCCTGCACAACTTCGTGTGGGTCGCCTGGACCCTGATGACCCTCTTGATCGGCTTTCGGCATCCGCCTACCCTGTGGGACGACCGCCCCTTAGACGACCGGCGCCGGTGGCTGGCCCTGGCCGCCGCCGTCGTCTTCGGCCTGACGTTCATGCCAGACCCCGTCCGAATTCATATATAGGGCACTGGGTGTGCGGTGCGGGGGCTTGGGTCTTGATGGTTGACGGCTTAAACTTAACAGAGCCGTTCGGTTTGTGAGAATGGCGTCGGGTCGGCCTTTTCCATCGCCTGAAAAGTACGATTTTTCAAGCTCGATGCAGGATCCAAGCCCCGCTCGCTAAAGCGGGGTCATGGGGATACCAGATGGACCCTTCACCCGTGGCCCTATCTGCCCACCTGCCTGTCTGCCCAAGACACACCGAGTGAGGTCCGCTATGGCATGGGTGAAGTTAGGGGTCAACATCGACCACGTGGCGACCCTTCGCCAGGCCCGCCGGGAGCGGGACCCGGACCCCGTCCTGGCCGCCCTGATCGCCGAGCAGGCGGGCGCCGACGGCGTCACCGCCCATCTCCGCTTGGACCGCCGCCATATCCAGGAACGGGACTTGGAGATCCTCCGTCAGACGGTCAAGACCCGCCTCAACCTCGAGATGGCTCCCACGCAGGAAATGGTCCAGATCGCCCTGCGGGTCAAGCCGGACCAGTGCACCCTGGTCCCCGAACGGCCCGAGGAGGTGACGACCGAGGGGGGCTTGGATGTCGTCTTCCATCAGGACGTCGTCCGCCGAGTCGTCCAACGGCTTCAGGATGCCGGTATCGAGGTCAGCCTCTTCATCGACCCCCAACTCGAGCAAGTTCGGGCCGCCCAGCGGGTCGGGGCCAACGCCATCGAGATCAATACGAACGCCTATGCCCATGCGGCTTCTCCGAGCCTCCGGGCCCAGGAACTGGACAACGTCCGGCAGACGGCCCAGATGGCGGCCCGGCTGGGCTTGCGGGTCCTGGCCGGCCACGCCCTGAACTATCACAACGTCCGGCCGATCGTCGAGATCCCGGAGATCGAGGAACTCAACATCGGCCATGCCATCGTCGCCCGGGCCCTCTTTGTCGGCTTTTTCGAGGCCGTCCGGGAGATGAAGCGTCTGTTAGAGCGGTGAGGGGTCTCGGTGCCGGAGATTTAAAGCGCTTCACGAAACCCCAGAGACGCAGAGGGTACGAATGGCGAATCGCGATGGACGAATCGTACTTTTCCGATTCCTCATTCGCCATTCGCCGCTCGCCATTCGTCGTTCGCTGTCACGGCCATGCGCATCGGTTTGATCGGTCGGTCGGCCAGCGGCAAGACGTCGGTGTTCCGTATCCTGACGGGCTATCCGAGCGATGCCCCGCTCCACACGAGCGAGCCGGAAGTCGGGGTCTACCCGCTTCCCGACGCCCGTTTGGCCCAAATTGCCCGGTGGGCCGCTTGCGAGCGTCAGACGCCGGCTACGCTGGAGCTGTGGGACCCGCCCTCCCACTGGTCTCTCCAGGACGGGACGGCGCCGCGCCTGATCGGGGAGCTCCGCACGACGGACGCCCTCCTGCACGTCCTGGCCCTATGGGACCTGGACGTCCTGGACCCGGCCGAGGCCGTCCGGCGGGCGGAGGACCTGGAGCGCACGCTCATCACGGCCGACCTCCAGGTCCTGCAAGGTCGCTACCAGCGGCTCCAGCAGGAGTATGCCAAGCGGCACCAGGAAGAACTTTTAAAGGAGAGCCAGTCCGTCAGCGCCATGCTGAAATGCCTCCAGGCCGAGCGGCCCCTCCGGGCCGAGCCGTGGCCCCAGGATGTCACCCACCGCATGCAGGGCTACGGCCTGCTGTCGATCAAGCCCATCTTTCATCTCTTGAACGTGGCCGAGCGCCACCTGGGCGACGCCGCCGTGGCGGTCACCCTCCAGATGATGGCTCAGCGGCTTCCCTGGGCGGGGGTCTCGTACACCTCGGCTCATCTCGAGCTGGAGCTCGTCCGGATGGACCCCGCCGAACGGACCGAGTGGCAGACCGTTTACGGCCTTCCGGACCTCCTGCCGGACCGCATCGCTGAACCCCTCCTGGCGGCCTTGGGCTTCCTCCGGTTCTACACGGTCATCGGTGGCGAAGCCCGGGCGTGGCTCCTGCCGACCGGGGCGACGGCGGTCCAGGCGGCCGGTCGGATTCACACGGACATGGAGCGGGGCTTTATCCGGGCTGAGGTCTTGAACTTCCGGGAGATCGGGTCCGTCGGGAGCTTCCAGGAGGCCCGGCGGCAGGGCCGCCTCCGTCTGGAAGGCCGGGACTACGTCGTCCAAGACGGGGACATCTTGACGATCAAGTTTGCCGTATAAGTAGCGGGACGGCGGGACGGGGTCTGGGAAAGGCCGATGGAAGTGCAAGATGCAGGATGGGAGGAATGAGGAATGAGGAGTGGGGAGTGAGGCTGGGAAAGGCCGATGGAGGCGCAAGATGCAGGACGGGAATGCGGAAATGGAAATCCAAGCCCCGCTCGCCCGAGCGGGGTCGCTGGATAATACGGGATAACAGACCACTGACCCCGGACTACAGACCACTCGCCACTCGCCACTCGCCACTCGCCATTCGCTACTCGCCATTCGCCACTTGCCATTCGCCATCATTCCGTCCTGTCAAATCAGCAGGAGCCGGGGCGTCTCCGGCGTCTCGGCCAGGCGGGCCCAGCTTTCTGAGGGATAGCGCCGCTTCAGGAGCAGGAGCTCGGTCAGGGCCTTCAGGAAGAGCCGAGGATGGGGCGGGCCGGCCTCCCAGTTCAGGTGACGGCGTAAGACGTGCCAGATCGCGTCGGCGTCGGTCTCGGTGACGCCCGCCTCGGGATAGGCGGCCCGGAAGAGGCGCACGATGTAGAGGGTCATCCGTCGGAAGTCGTCGTCCAGTAAGGGCCAGAGGACGAGGCGGTGGGTGGCCGGGACCATCGCCCGCCAGTCCTCATCAGCGACTTGAAAGACGGGCGTGGCGGCGATAAAGAGGCCGATGTGGGTCGGCCGTCGGTACGCATACGGGAGGGGTCGGACGCCGCTGTGGACGAAGCCGTGGGCGTCCTTGTACGCCTGGTCGCTCTTGTCCCAGGTCAGACGGGCGAGCCGGTCCGTCCCGGGGTGATTCTGGGCCAGGGCGATCAGGCCCCTCAGCGTATTGAAGCCCCGGGAACGCTCGACCCGCAGGCCGACGTGGCCGACGGTCTCCGCCTCGTCGATGAGGAGCACGAGGCCCCGGTAGCCGAGGGCCCGGACGAGGGCCGACCAGCCGGAAAGGAGGTAACACAGGTGGTCGGCCGCCGTCGAGTGGTCCAGCCAGGTCGGCCACTGGCTCATCCGGATGGCGTTGAGGTCGGCCCGGGAGTACATCTCCCCGGCCAACCAGGCCCGGACAAGGTCGGCCCGTTCGGAGGTCCAGTCCCGACGGAGGGCCTGGAGGGCCCGACTGAGGTAAACGTGCGGCGGGTCCAGGACGGCGTCCCGCTCGACGGCGTCGGCCAGGAGGTCGACCCACGTCCCGCTACTCCCGTCGAGGCGGAGCGCCGTCAGGCTCTCGAGCAAGCTCCGATAGACCCGTTTGGGCTTGTAGGGCGTGACCTCCAGGGGGTCCAGTTCGGCCCGAGCGACGACGAAGCCTTCCTGGAGGGCCAGGTGAGCAACGTATTCGAGGAAGTGGGTCTTTCCCGACCCATAGGGACCCTCGATGAGGAGACAGGCCCCGCCGGCGGCCACGTCCGCCAGGGCCGCACGGACCCGGGCGATGTGCTCGTCCCGTCCGAATGTGAGATGCGGCACGTCGTCCCGGGGGACGACGCCGAGGCGAAAAGCTTCCAGGATTTGAAGGACCTGCGTCCGGTCGCCGGGGGGCGTCCATGCGTCCTCGACCGCGGGCGGGGCCTCGACCCACTCGAGGTCGATCGTCCGGACCCACACCCGCATGCCGTTGTGGAAGAGGACTTGACTGTGGAGGCCTCCGTAGCGGACCCGCAGGACGACGCCGTAGCCGTAGTCGGGATGACGAACTCGACGGCCGATGAGGGCTGTCGGGGCATCAATACTCCTGCTCATCGCTGACCCGACGCTGGTCGGCCTGGAGGGCCGTGAGGTGCTCCTGGACCCATCGGTCGGCCAAAGCCTCCGTGAGGACGAAGGCCGGGTCCTGGCGCATGCGATGGAGCAAAGGAATCAGGCTGGTGATGAACACCCGACGGTAGCTCACGTCGGCGTATCGGAGCTGGTAGACCTGCCGGGCGAGGACCTCGACGTTGCCCCGGGTCAGCTCCGGCGGCAGGAGGACCCCGTACGCCCGCTGGTAGAGGGCCGCCAGCTTCTGGCCGAGCTGGACGAGGAAGGGAATCGGTTCGATGGGAAGCCGCTCCAGGTAGATCTTCACGCCGGTCGGCTCCCACCGGGAAAAGACCGTCTGGAGCCGCTGACGCAGGGCCTCGTAAGAAGGACCCGGGCGGTCCGTCAGCATGAGTTCGTCGGGCACGGCGTAGAGGGTCAGGACGCTCGGGAAGCGACGCTGGCCGCACTCGTCGATCCACTGCCGCAGGTTGTCCAAGGCCGTCATGACCTGCCGCGTATGGCCGATGCTCAGGGCCCGCTCGGCCTCATCGAACAAAAAGACCGTCCCGCTCAGTCCGACCTCTCGAATCCACTGGGCCAGGCTTCGGACCCACCGGAAGGCCGTCCGGGGCGTCAGGGTCTCGACGACCTGGGCTTCCCGGAGACGGGCGTCGGCGGGGTTTTCGCCCTTCAGCCACTGGACGAACGTCAGGAACCGCTCTTCGTCATCGTCCATCAAAGCCTCCAGGGCCTGGGTCATCGCCCGGCGAAAGGACGTACTCTCCGTGCCCTGGATACCTTGCAGGAGGCTCCGAAACCGGCGGCGGGCCTCCCGGGTCTCGAAGTCGGCCAAACCCCACCGTTGCCGAAGCCATAGGAAGGTGTACCGCAGGAATGCCTCGATCCCCCGGTTGTAATATCGGTCCTCCGATAAAGTCGCCGGCCCCAGGGGAAAGCGTAGGTTCTGGGCGATCGCCCGGTAGACCTCGTCGAGCTGGTGGAAGGGGCATTCCGCCGGGCTCAGGGGCACATAGGCGACGGCATAGCCGAGGGCCTCGGCCATGTTACGGACACAGTACAGGAAGTGGGTCTTCCCGCCGCCATAGCTCCCGATGACGAGCTTGAAGCTGGAAACCCCACTCGGCAGGAGGAGTTCCAGGTACTCGGACCGGAGCGGCTCCAGGTAAGCGTCCAGACCGACCGTGTAGAGTTCGACGCCCTCTTCGGGCGGCGTGCCCGACTGCCCAAGATGGGCGATGACCTGTCGGGCCAGCGAGACTTCCGTGACGGTTGCCTGAAGACCTTCCCCCACGGTGTCGGCCTTCTTGGGGACCTTACGTACTTTGAAGGACCTCGGGCCGGACTCGGATGATGCTGTCCAACCGAGCCGAACGAGCTTCATTTTTCTCGATCCACCACTCGACCCCCCAAAGCCGAGCCTGTTCCCAGACCTCAGGACGGCTCCAGTCCCGACCCATGACGACGGGAATGACTTGAAGGTCGGGGAAAAGCTGGGTCAAGATGCGGGCCGTCTGCAGGACTCGGTCGACGTCGTGCTGATCGACTTGAAGGCTGACCTCTGCGACCAATAGAACGGGCGGCTGGCCTTGAGGCTTCTTCCACCAGAGCAGGTCTGTCGCCCGGACTCGCCGGAATGCCTTCCAGTCTATCGTCCCCTCGGCGGCGGCCCTTTCTAAAGCATCTTCCACGTCTTTCCGGAAATTCCGGCCACCCCGAAAAATCCCAAAGGCCGCCCGCCGAATCTGCCCCTCGAACTTGGCCCCCTCCCGCTCGCCCCGCATGCCCTGTAAAATCTCGGCTAAGGTATCCATCCGAACTGTCAGCTCTTTCTGAGCTTGTGTCAATTCGTCCATCCGAACAGTCAAGGCCCCCTGGGCCTCCGCCAGCTCGTCGACCCGGGCCGTCAGGGCCTGCAGTTGGGCCTCCGTCCGCTTCTGCGCCTCCGCCAGCTCGTCGACCCGGGCCGCTAAGCTTTCAAGCCGAGTGGCCAGACGGCGCAAAGCGTCCAGTACATCCCGCTGAAGAGCTAAAGACTCTCGGAGGAGCTCGGACACGGCCGTCCGGAACTCTTCCCATTCAGGGAAGAGGACAGACCGCAGGCGCTCCCGCCACTCGGGGTGCTCATTTAAGAGCTTCACCAAGTCCTCGAAGTCTTGTATCGTCAATGCCATGCCGGCCCCAAATTTGCGTAAACCCTGCGTTAAGTTTCGTGACGCCGTGACGGCGGGACTCCCATAATGACCACTGCCTACAGGCCAGGCTACAAGGTGCAATGGCCATCCCAGCCCCGCTCGTTAGAGCGGGGTCGAGGGATAATAGACCGCCGACCCCGGACTACAGACCCTTCGCCACTCGCCATTCGCTACTCGCCATTCGCCATCCGCCGACATGCGGGAGGCTCAGCCCATCGATGGAACTCATCCCAACTGCGTAAGTCCTATCCTCAAATAAAGAATAGGCGGACCGCCGTCCGGCGGCCGACCCAGAGGCCGGAGCCCAGGCCGGTCCGACCGTCCCGAACGGCCGTATCGACCTGGAAGCCGTCCAGGGCGACGACCCACAGCCAGTGCGCGCCCGGCGGTAGGCTCACCATCTCCTCTTGGGGCACCGTAAAGGACGTCTGGCTCCCCTGCGTCAGACCCGCGTACAGCCGCCGACCGTCCTCGGCCAGGATGACGACGTAGATGTAAGGCGGCGCCCGACCGCCTCCGTAGGTCCAGCGGATCTGGAAGGCCTGATTGCGAGGGACCGTCGCTCCACTGAAAAGGTCCGTAAACTGAACCCCCTGAAAAGCCGGCGCACTCACGGTCCCCCGGACCTGCCCGCCTGGCCAACTCAGCTCAAAGGTAAAGCTCCCGGCCTCGGCCACGGGTCCCTGGAAGTTGGCGCACCGATTGTCGTAAAAGACCATGGGTCGCACGCCCTCAAACGACCACACGACTTGGTTGACGGCGACTTGCGCATTCGGGATGGGCTCCTGAAACACGCTACAGAGACGGACCCAGCCTGAAAGTTCCTTGCCCTCCCAAAGGATGACCCCCTCAAACATGGCATGTCCCGACAGAGTCCCCCCGATGGGCACCGTCGGGAGAACGCCGCCGGCGTCCGGCGGCCGACTCGAATCGGTCGAGACGCATGCCGTCCAACCGACGACCCACAGGACCCAGCCGACCGACCGCCAGAGTTGCCTCCCCCTTATAGCCCATAAGGCCATGACCGGTCGTCCCCCACGATTTCGATATAGGGGTACCGATATTTCCGTTTCATGAAGACCCGGGCCAACAGCAGGCCTCCCACGAAGCCGCCGATGTGGGCCCACCAGGCGACGCCCCCGGCGCCGGCCGCCCCGGCCGCCAGGGAGAAGGTACCCTGGAAGAATTGTAGGATGAACCAGAAGAACAGGTAAACAAAGGCCGGGATCTCGACCATTTCGTAGAAGAAGAACACGGGCACCAGCGTCAAAACCCGGGCCCCCGGGAAGAAACGCAGATAGGCCCCCATCACGCCCGAAATGGCGCCGCTCGCCCCGATGTTGGGAATCCCGCTCCCCATCGAGAGGACGCCCTGGGTCAGGCCGGCGATCAGGCCCGTCAGGAGGTAAAAGGCCAGGTAGCGCCCGTGGCCCATCCGGTCCTCCACGTTATCCCCAAAGATGTGAAGGAACCACATGTTGCCCAAGAAGTGGACCCACCCGCCGTGGAGGAACATGCTCGTGAAGAGCGTCAGGACCTGACCCAGAAACACGTCCACGCCGACCGTCGGCAGGTGCCACAGGGCCGCAAAGAACCGTCGGGGGATAAAGCCGTATTCGTAAAAGAAGGCCTCCAGCTCCGGCCCCAGGAGGAGCTCGTAGATGAAGACCAAGCTATTGAGACCGATGAGGATGTAGTTCACGACGGGCACGGTGCGGGCACGGTTGACGTCTCGGAGGGGAATCATGGCGTCCCACCTTTGGCCGGTAAGGTGCGCCCACGCGGGCCGTCCTAATTATAAGCCTTCCGCCCGTTAGAAGCAGGGCCGGCGATGGGGGCCGGTGGGCAGGTCGGCAGGTGGGAGTACAGGCCTTCTGAGCGGGGATACGGCCCTGGCCCTATCGTCCATCCGTCGCCTCGACCCGCCAGGCATAGACCCAGAGCAGGACGAGGATGACCAGCAGGGACCCCTGGAGCGCCAGGAAGGCCGCTATCTTCAGGAGGGCAAACCCCGAATGGACAAACCGAATCAGCCACCCGCTGGCCATGTCCGCCAGGGCCGACCCGAAGGAGACGTGGATGGCACCCGCCTTGACCCACCGGGGCGCGCCCGTAAACAACAGGAGATGGTTCAGGGTCATCAGGAAGACCATCATGGCAAAGGCGTGAAAGTGGGTCTCCTCCAGCAGGCCAAAGAAGCTCTTGGGCGCCCGGAACGCCGCCTCCGAGCCGCGGTAGTATTCGACGATAGCCTGATACGAGAGCCCGATCTTGGCATAGAACGGCCAGTCGCTGACCCAAAACACGAACGCATACACGAGGGACCACAGGACGACCTGCCGCAAGAGCTGATTCTTCCGAATGTCCGGCGATATGAAAAACCTCATCGGCCGCCTCCGTAGACGACCTGCCACACGGCCAGGACGGTCCGTACGCTTCGCAAGACGGCCGTCGCCGTGATGGTCGCCCCCGTGATGTTGGGCACGTCCCGGCCCAGCCAGAGGCGGTCGTCCAGGGGATGCCCCTGAAATCGTCGAAGCCACTTGTCGGACGGCCGGTAGTCCGGCGGCTCCTCAAAGGCCAGGACCTCGACCTGCCGGACCCGGCCGTCCCCATCGAGGACGACGAGGAGCGTCTCGTAATGGGTGCGCAGGATATGCGTGTCCGTCACGCCGTACCCGACGACGGTCGCTCCCTGGCGGACCTCATAGAACCGATACAGCCGGGGGACCGGCCGGACCCGGGCCCGCTTCTCGACCTCCGCCTGCTGGTCCCGCGTCAGGTAGACGAACCGCTTCTCGACCTTTTCGGCTTGAGGATAGACCCGGCGCAAAATTTCCTCGACCCGGTCGGGCGCCTGGGCCCGACCGAGAGATGCGGCCCCCAGGCTGATGCAGAGCCACACTCCCACGTACCGACCCCGTGTCGTCACGGCGACCCCTCAGGCCAATAGACCGTAGACCACAGACCATAGACCATAGACTACAGACCACAGAGCCCAGACCGGCCTCCGCCATGGCCGAACGGCCCAATGGCCGAATCCTTAAAAGTTAAAGCCGATGCCCAGGTTCCACTGGTTCCGGGCCGTCCCGGCCTCATTCCAGCGGTCCTGAAAGTCGGCCTTGATGACGACGGCCGGGATCGGCTTAAAGGTCAGGCCCAAGGTCCACACCCGCCGGTGGAGGGCCGGGTTTCGCTCGAAGCCGACCGGCACCCGGTGGTGCGTATCGTACACCTCCCAGCGCACGAAGGGCGCCAAGTAGACGCCGGGGAAACGGGCCGTCAGGGCCGGCAGGCTGAACAGGTTGAAGGCCGCCTCGACGTAGCCCCCGACGATCTGTTCGGCGACGCCCTCATCCCCCGTCAGACCCTTGAAGAGATTCAACTGATCGGCGTGCCCGATCCAGGTGCGTACATACAGGCCCCGAACCTCCAGGCCCCGATGCTGGATCAGGCCGTGGACTTCCGCCATGCGGACGGGAATACGCAGGGGCCGGCCATCGGGAAACTTCAGGCCCTGGTCGGCGCGGCCGGCATAGGCGCCGACGCCCAGGGTCAGGCCCGCCGTCGGGATCCAGTCCAGACGACCGATCCCGGCCGGCGTCACGAACCGTACCCGGTTGCCCTCCCCGCGACCCTCTCGAAGGCCCCCGTCTTCAAAGCCCCGGGCGTCCAGACCCGACGTCAGGTAGGCCCGATAGTGGAACCCATAGCCCAGTTCGCCGTAGACGCCGACGCCCAGCTCCCGCCACGTCGAGGGGATGACGACCCGTTCGACGTCGGGCCGCAGGACGCCGTGAAACGTCGGCGGCTCGTGGACCTCGTTGATGATGCCCAGGGGATGGAGCAGAAGACCCGCCCGCACGTTCAGGGCGGGCGAGAGCAGAAAGTCCACGTACGCAAATTCCAGCGCGACCTCGCCGGCCTGGCCGTCCAGATTTTCCTCCGTCTTGGCGTGCTCAAATTCGACCTCGGAATTAAACAGGACCCGGTCTGTAAAGCGGTAACCCAGATACATGATCATACGAAGGGCATCCGCCGTCTTCGGGCCGCCGCTGACGTTCTGATAAACGAATTCCCCGTAGCCGGCCAGGGAGACGCCCCGCTTGGTCTGATAGACCCGCGAGGCCGAAGGACCCAGGCCGTACCGCTTGGAAGGCGGAAGCTCCGGCGGGGCGGCCGCCTCCCGCAGGCGCTGGACCTCTTCGGTCAGGACGTCGATCCGATTCTCCAGGTCCTTCAGGGCCGCCGCATCGGCCTTGGCGGTCCGGAGCTGTTCGACCTCCGCCCGGAGCCGCTCCAGTTCCCGGAGGAGCGCCTCAAGCCGGGTCTGCTCGGCCGATGACGCTTCCGGGGCCGACTGGGCCCACCCGGCGGGGACGCCCCCCGGCAGTCCGAGGATACCGAAGACACCGAAGACGAAGATGAGGACCTCGATGCAACGGGTCCGAATGGGCATGCGCATGGGTGACCTCCTTGTCCGTGAGTTACGCAAGAATCGAAGGGTACGGTCGGATTGAGATGGGACGGGGCGGTTGGGGAATTTGAGCGTTCGGAATCCGGCCTATCGGCCGACCGGCCCTACGGCCGTCCTGCCGTCTCGGCCGTCTCCGAGACCGTGTGGACGTGCCGAAAGTGCACGTCCATGACCTGCTCGGCCGTGACCGAGGGGTCGCACCGCCCGAAGATGAAGTCCAGGACCAAGCGGTGCTTGGGGCCCTTCCCGAAGAGGGGAGGCTCCCGCCCGGTATACAGCCGCTGACGATAGAAGGCCCAGAGGGGCCGGCACAGCCGTTCCAGGGTATCGACCAAGTAGCGATTGCGGCTGAGGGACCAGACCCGGCGATGGAAGGCGGCGTGAAGTTCGTGATACTCGAGGAGGTCGTCCTTCTCGCCGGCGGCGGCCAAGCGGTCCAGGAGGTCCCGGAGCTCGGGCTCGTCCGACGGCGTGGCGTGCTGGCGGGCGAGCTCGAGGGCCAGGACTTCCAGGGGGCGGCGGACGGCGAGAATCTGTCGGATGTCGTCTTCGGACAGGTTGGTGACGACGGTGCCCCGGTGGGGGATGTGAACGACGAGGCCGCGCTGTTCCAGGATGCGGAGGGCTTCCCGGACGGGCGTTTGGGAGATGGCCAGTTGACGGGCGATATGGAGCTCCCGGATGGGCTGGCCGGGACGGAGTTCTTGGCGGAGGATCCACTGTTCGATGATTTCGGCGATTTGCCAGGCCAGGGGTTTTCGTTCGAGGCGGTCCATGGTCCCCCCTATCGATTATCGATTATAGGGAAATAGGGGGCCGTGTCAAGGAAGCCCTCACAGCGCCACCCCCCTAACAGAGTCGTTCGGTTCGTGAAAACCTGCATGGATTCAGCCTGATTGGCTCATGGCTCATAGCCGCCCTGGCTCATAGGTCATAGCTCATGGCTCATAGTCCCATGAGCTATCAGCCATGAGCCATGAGCCCATAGGGGCCATCCGCCATGAGCCATGAGCTATGAGCCCATAGCGGCTATGAACCCTCCATCACCCTGGCTCGTCACTTCGTTACTCGTCACTCCGTCCCTTTGAAACATCGTGCTTCCCGGGCGATGGAAAAGGCCGTCCCGACGCCATTCTCACGAACCGAAGGGCTCTGCTAAACGAGATCCCGGCCCGCAGCCCGTACCTGCATCCTGTATACTGTCCTCGTATCTCGTAGCGGTCTTCAGGAAGGGAGGAACGCGAGGAGCGGGACCGCATGCGACTGAATGAAGCCTTCTTTCATACGTCCACCGAGACGGCCGTCGAGCGGCCGACGGCTGGGCCCCGGACTTTTCGGAGGAGCTATTTTCGACAGGCCGGGTGGCGACATTGGGTCGGGCTCATCGGTCTATTCACGCTGGGCTGTGGGTCGGCCGGCGACGCCCGGCTGTTAGGGTCGGGCACGGTCGAGGCCGTCGAAGTTCTCATCCAACCCATGTTGACGGCCCGAGTCCTGGAAGTCCGGGTGGACGAGGGAGATACCGTCCGGGCCGGGGACACTCTGGCCGTACTCGACGTGGAGGGCCTCGTCTTGGAGCGTCAGCACATGGCCGCCCAGTTCGAGGAGCTCCGGGCGCAGGAGGCCCTCCTGGAGGCCCAGGCCGCTCCCCTGCGGGTCGAGCTGGCCAACCTGCGGGAGAAACTGCGCCGGACCGAGGCTCTGATGGCCGAGAACGTCGTCGCCCGTCAACAGATCGACGACCTTCGGGCCCAGGTCGAGGCGACCGAAAAGCAAATTCGGGCCATCGAGGCCAACCGAGCGCTCCTGGCGGCCCGGCGGCAGACGTTGGCGGCCGGTCTCCAAGCGCTGGACTACCAGATCCGCCAGGGGGTCGTGACGGCGCCGATCGACGGTGTCGTCCTCGTGCGGTACGTCCAGGTCGGGGAGGTCGTCTCCCCGCAACGGGCGCTGTTGAAGTTGGCCGACCTGCGTCGGGTGTGGGTCCGGGTTTACCTGACCAGCCGGGACTTGGAGACGATCCGACTCGGCATGCCCCTGGAACTTCAGGTCGAGGGCGCGCCCCGACCTCGATACACGGGCCGGGTCGTCTGGATTTCGCCCCAGGCGGAGTTTACGCCCAAGAGCGTCCAGACGCGAGAGGCGCGAGCGACCCTGGTCTACGCCGTCAAAATCGAGTTAGAAAACCCGACGGGTGAACTCAAGATCGGGATGCCGGCCGACGCCCTGCGTCCGGCCGTCCCCCGGTAAAGGGTTGGGGGAGGCAGGGGAAGGATCGGTGAGACTGACGTCCGCAGGACGGCTGGCGCCTGGGGCTGACGTCGCTATCAGTAGCGGTTCTGTGCGGATGACACCGCCATGACTGGCGGTGTTGGGATTCGGATCCCGCTATTTCCCCGACACCCAACACCGAACACTGACGATGTACTCCGTCGAACTCGAGCAGGTCGAGAAATCCTTCGGGACCCTGCGGGTCGTCCGGGAGCTCTCCCTGCGGGTCGAGCCTGGGGAGCGCTTGGCCGTCCTGGGTCCGGACGGGGCCGGGAAGACGACGACGCTTCGGCTGATCGCCTCGCTTCTCCGGCCGGACCGGGGGCGCATCCGGGTTCACACGTGGGACACCGTACGCGACGCTCCGCTCGTCCGCCGCCACATCGGCTATGTACCCCAGCGGTTTTCGCTGTACCCCGACCTGACCGTGCGGGAAAACCTGTCGTTCTATGCCGACCTGTTCGGGGTCACGGGAGCGGAGCGAGACCGGCGCTTACGGGACTTACTGGCCTTCAGTCGTCTGGCGGCCTTTCAAGATCGCCGGGCCGGTGCCCTCTCGGGCGGCATGCAACGGAAACTGGCCCTGGCCTGTGCCCTCCTGCCGACGCCGGGCCTCCTACTGCTGGACGAGCCGACGAATGGGCTCGACCCGGTGAGCCGGCAAGACTTCTGGGACTTACTCGACGACGTGCACGCCCGAGGCGTGACGCTCCTGGTCTCGACGACCTACATGGACGAGCCCGAGCGGTGCGACCGGGTTGCCTTCCTTTACGAGGGCCGCCTCCTGGCCCTGGACACTCCTGAGGGATTGAAGGACCGGTATCCCTTTTGGGTCCTGGCCGTGTACACGCCGCCGCCGGCCTTTGCGTACCTGCATCGGGTACAGAGCGTCATCCAGACCAGTCATCCGGCGATCGTCGGGGTGCAGGCCTTTGGCGACCGACTCCACGTGGTCGTCCGGGACGTAGCGGCCGGTCGGGAAGCCTTGACCCGTCTGCTGACCGGGCCGACGTCGGCCGCCGTGGGGGTGGAGGTCGTTCGACCTTCTCTGGAAGACGTGTTCCTGTACCTCACCGAGCAGGTCCGGGGAGCGCATCGTGAGCGAGCCGGTCATTGAAGCGGTCGACCTGGTCCGACGGTTCGGTCGGTTTACGGCCGTCGACCGGGTCTCGTTTCGCGTCGAGCGTGGGGAGATCTTCGGCCTGATCGGGGCCAACGGGGCCGGGAAGACGACCCTCATCCGGATGCTCTGTGGTCTCCTGCGGCCTACGGAGGGGACGGCCCGGGTCCAGGGCTGGGACGTACGCCGGTATCCCGAACGGGTCCGGCACCAGATCGGCTTCATGGCCCAACGCTTTTCCCTCTATGAGACCCTCTCGGTGCGAGAAAATCTCTGGTTTTACGGCGGCGTTTACGGTCTGACGCCGGAACGCCTCCGACAACGTATGGAGACGTTGATCCAGGCATTCGGCCTCCAGGCGTATGCCGACCGCCTGGCCCGCGACCTGCCCGGCGGCTTCAAACAGCGGCTGGCCCTGGCCGTCGCCCTGATCCACGAGCCGGCCGTCGTGTTCTTAGACGAGCCGACGAGCGGGGTCGACCCGGTCCTGCGCCGGACGTTTTGGCACACGATTTATGACCTGGCTCGACAGGGCGTCACGGCGATCGTGACGACCCATTACCTGGAGGAGGCCGAGTACTGTCATCGACTGGGCATCCTGCACGAGGGCCGCCTCATCGCCGAGGGCCCGCCCGGGGCTCTCAAGGCCCGTCACGGCGTGACGTCCATCCAAGCGTTATTTCTACGTCTGGTCGGGGGAGGCCGTGGAACGTAGGGTCCTTGCCTTGATGGGAAAAGAATTCCGGCACATCCGCCGCGACGTGCGTACGCTCCTGGTCGTCGTCGGCATGCCCCTCCTGATGGTCTTGCTGTACGGTACGGCCCTCACTTTCGACGTGCGGGAACTTCCCGTCGGCGTGTGGGACCCCAGCGGCTCGGCGACGGCGCGTCGCCTCGTGGAACGGCTGGACCAGAGCGGCTACTTTGTCGTGGCCCATCGGGCGGCCTCCGACCGAGACCTGGCCCGGGCGCTGGACGAACGCCGCATCCGCATGGCCCTCGTGTTCCCTCGGGACTTCGAACGCCGCCAGTCCCGGGGCGAGCCGATCCCGATTCAGGTCCTGCTGGACGGAAGCGACCCCAATCTGGCCGTGATCAGCAAGGGCTACATCGAGATGGCCCTGGCCCAGTACAGCCAGGAGCTGGCGGGGACCGCGCCGGTCCGGGTCGAACCCCGTTTTTGGTACAATCCCGAGTTGGTCAGCGTCTACTACATCGTGCCCGGCCTGGTCACGATCATCCTCATGCTCGTCTCGGCCTTACTGACCTCGATCGCCCTGGTCCGGGAACGGGAGACGGGCACGCTCGAACAGCTCCTTATCTCTCCCGTCCGGCCGGTGGAGATCGTCATCGGAAAGCTTCTTCCCTACGCCGGCCTGGCCTTCTTGGACGGCCTGTTGATCCTGGCCACCGCCCACGGCGTTTACCGGGTGCCCTTTGCAGGCCGAGCCCTTGACCTCGGGCTGGCGTCGGCCGTATTCGTGCTGGCCGCCCTGGCGATGGGCCTTCTGATTTCCTCGGTCGCCCGGACGCAACTGGTCGCCATGCTGGCCGCCCTGATGGCCACGATCCTCCCGTCGGTCCTGCTTTCGGGCTTCATTTTCCCCATCTCCAGCATGCCCCAAGCGATCCGGCTCCTGACGTACGCCGTCCCGGCCCGGTACTACCTGAAGATCGTCCGGAACGTGGTCCTCAAGGGGACGGGACCTGAGGTGTGGTGGCCCGAGCTGGCCGTCCTGGGCGGGTTCGCCGCCGGACTCCTCGTGCTGGCTACCCTACGGTTTCGCCACGCCCTTTACGACCTGGAAGGTCGGTGAGATGCGGTCCGTCTGCTTTTTCGTCCAAAAGGAATTCTGGGAGCTCCGTCGAAGCCCGGCCCTCCTGCGGATCGTCCTGATCGGTCCCCTCATCCAGGTCCTCCTCTTCGGCTACGTGGCGACCCTGGAGGTCCGCCGCATCCCGACCGTGATCGTGGACTACGACTGCAGTCCTGAAAGCCGGTCGCTGACCCAGACCCTGGGGGCGACCGAGTACTTCGAAATCCGCCTTCAGGCCCGCTCCCTGGCCGGGGCCCGAGGCGCCCTGGAACGCGGCCGGGCCGCTCTGGTCGTGGTCATCCCCCGGCATTTCGGACGGGACCTGCTGAACGGGGTTCGGCCGGCCGTGCAACTCCTGCTGGACGGGTCGGACGCCAATTCGACCCGTGTCAGCCTGGGTTATGCGACGGGCGTGCTCCAGCGATGGATCGCCGACCGCGTGGCGGAAGGGGCCACCCGGTCTCCCGGATTTCGGCCGGAGACGCGGGTCTGGTACAACCCCAACCTGGAGGCGGCCGCTTACATGGTGCCCGGCCTGGTCGGCTTGATCCTGACCATCGTGACGGTGTTCCTGACGAGCATGTCCATCGTCCGGGAGCGGGACGCAGGGACCTTAGAACAGCTCATCGTCACCCCGATCCGGCCCTGGGCGTTGATGCTCGGGAAGCTGATCCCGTTCTTCGTCCTGGGTTTTGTGGTCATCACCCTGGCGATGGCGCTCGGCGTGACGTGGTTTCGCGTACCCGTCGAGGGTTCCGTCCTCCTGGTCTATGGGTTCTCCCTCCTGTACGTCTTGAGCTCCCTCAGTCTGGGCCTGCTGGTCTCGACCGTCTCTCGGACCCCGATCCAGGCCCTGTTCACTTCGTGGTTCATCATGCTCTTCGTCATGCTCCTGTCGGGCTTCTTTGTGCCCATCGAGAACATGCCCCGATTCCACCGGGTCCTCAGTCAGGCTAACCCCCTGCGGCACTACCTGTACGCCCTGCGGGCGATCTTCCTGAAGGGGAACGGTCTCGACGTCCTCTGGCCCCAAGCGCTGGCCCTCCTGGCCATCGGTCTTGTCGCCTTCGGGTTGAGCGCCCTCCGCTTCCGGAAACGCCTGCTCTGATAGCAGAGCCGTTCGGTTCGTGAGAATGGCGTCGGAACAACCTTTTCCATCACTCGGGAAGCGCGATGTTTCAAAGTAACGAAGGGACGAGCCAAGGTGATGGATGTTTCATAGCCGCATGGGCGCATGGCCCATGTTGGCTCATAGCTCATAGGTCATGGCTCATGTGGGCTCATGGCTCATGGCTGATGGCTCATGGGACTATGAGCCATGAGCTATGACCCATGAGCTAATACGAGCCATGAGCCGTGAGCCTATCTCACCGGGACCCGGAGCCTCATTTGCCGGGGGACGGCCGGACCGAATATGATCGCCATCGGAATCCCGATCCTGCAGTCGACTTCGCATGGACCGACGCCGTTGGGGACGGACGCTCCTGATCTATACGGGCTTGACCCTCCTCTACACGCTACCCCTGCCCTTGCGTCTCCGGAGCCATCTCCTCAAGGAGGGCGACGCCGCCCTGGCGGCCTGGACGGTCGGCTGGAACGCCT
This sequence comes from bacterium HR11, assembly GCA_002898535.1. Taxonomy (NCBI): domain Bacteria; species bacterium HR11. The sequence goes on along the minus strand of BEHN01000014.1, from coordinate 8,576 downwards.
ATCGACTCTGGCACGACCCCCTGCGCATTTACCAGGCCCCCATCCTCTACCCGCATCGCTACAGCCTGGCCTTCGCCGAAAACCTCATCCTGCCGAGCGTCGTCGTCTCGCCCGTTTATGCCCTCACGCAGGACCCCATCCTGACGACGAACCTGCTCCTCCTGGCCACTTTCGTGGCGACGGGCCTCAGCGGCTTTCTGTTGGCCTATGAACTCAGCGGTCATTACTGGGGAAGCCTCCTGGCCGGCTTCCTGATGGCCTTCAACGGTTTCCGCTTTGGCCATGCCCCGAGGCTTCAGCTCCTGATGGGCTTCTGGATCCCCCTGGCCCTGTACTTCCTCATCCGATTTCTCCGGACGGGCCGTCTCTCGGCGTGGGCCGGCCTCGTCGGGGCCTGGGTCGGCCAGTGGCTCTCGTGCGTGTACTTCGGGGTCTTCCTGACGGTCACGCTGATCGCCTTACTGCCCGTCGCGTGGGTCCTGTATCGGAAACAAACGGCCTGGCGGTTGGACGCCCGACGACTGGTCGGGATGGCCGGAATCGTCGGGGCCGGAGCGTTGGTCGTGGGGACCGTCCTGTGGCCCTACTGGGCCGTCCACCAGACCCATCGGGTCGCGGCCGCCTCCGACGAGGTCGCCCGCTACTCGGCCAGTTGGGCCAACTACTGGCCCCTCGAGGGATGGCCCTTCCCCGTGCCGGAACGATGGGGTCCCCGTGATCCTTACTTCGTGGTCCCTCTGGCCGCTTATTTGCTTCTGCCCCTGGCCTTTCGGGGCTGGACTCGCTGGCACTGGGTCCCGGCGACCGTCGGGGCCGTCGCCCTGTTTGCGTCCTTCGGGGGTCAGAACCCGGCCTACATGGCCCTGTACGGCGTCCTGCCGATTTTGGGGGCCACGCGGGCGCCAAGCCGGTGGGCCTACTTATTCATCGTCGCCGTCAGCGCGCTGGCGGCGACGGGCATCCGGACTCTGGCGGCATGGCCCCGACCGTGGCGGTGGGGCCTGGGTGGCTTTTTCGGCATCCTGGCCCTGGGGTCCGCCTGGTATGGACCCCTGGCGACGGAATCGAGCTGGGCCCGGGTGCCGGCTGTCTACCGCTGGCTGGCGAAGGCCCCGCCGGGCCCGGTCCTGGAACTTCCGGCGTGGGTCCCCGTCACCGTATGGCTTCGGTATCACTTTTACACCGTCGTGCATCGCCATCCGGGGATTTACGGCGTCGTCAGCTACCCGCCTGAAAGCGTCTCCTTTATGGTTCGGATGGCTGGCGAGTGGCCGTCGGTCCCGAGCTGGTTTGTCCTGAAGGAGTTAGGGTTCCGTTACGTCGTCATCCACCGGGCGTACCTGACCGGGACGCCGTCCCACGATGAATGGCTTCGGCGCCTGGGACCCTTCAAGGAGTGGATTCAGTCCGCCTTTGACGTCGAGGGGAGCACGGTGTTGGTCCTGAATCCGGCCACACTGGCTCGGGACCTGCCGGATGCGGGCCAGCCCCTGGGCCGATGGGTATGGGACCCGACGTGGGGCCTGGCGTTCAACGACCGGCCCGACGACCCCCGGAGCGTCCTCCTGGACGGCAACCCCGATACGGCCTGGCGGGGCCGATGGGACCCCGCCACGACGTACCTGACGCTCGACCTCGGGCGACCCCGGCGGGTCCACGCCGTGGCCATCCTCGGGGAGCGATGGGACCGGACGCCCTTCTACTTCGAGGGTTCCCCGGACGGGCAGACGTGGGCCTCGATCCCGGCCGTCCCGGACGGCCTGTGGCTGAACATGCCCCGGCTCCGACAGGGTAAGGCGCTGATCACCGAGATGAGTCCCCGAAAGGTCTACGTCTTCCCGCCCCATCGGTCCTGGCGGTACCTGCGGATTTACCGAATGCCGTCGGACGTCCGACGGGTCACCCTGCGGGACATCGCTGTGGCCATCGCAGGACCGTGACGAAGCGCCTCGGCCTTACGGAGTATCTCAAAACGCCGGCATTCATGCGGGCGTCTGCGAACATGCCCAGCGGGTTTATACCCCGCATCCCCTATCGCTATTGCACCCCATATTCTCCGCGCCTCCGTCCCCAGTGCCTCTCGGACCCGCCCTCCGGGACGGGGTCGCCGACCCCGGGTCGACCTGCCATGGTTGAGATCCACCAAGGCCGGTTCTGACTCTGGTAGATTTCCACCAGACGGCCGCACGGGGTCGGCCCCGCCGAGTCCATCCCATCGTCGCTTCCCGGGGACCTCCCTTCTCTGGCACGGCCTTTGCACGTCCCTCTTTTCAGCGCCCACCACCCATGTTCACCCTCTTTCGACCGGGGGTTCGGCCGAGTCCCGATGCGCAAGCCGAGGGTTCGGCCGACCCATGGATCTTTTGAGAAGGACGTTACTGACAAAGACCCCCGACGGGAGGTGCCCCGATGCAAGAGCGTGCGCCGGCAGGTCGTCCGAAGGTGTCTCATGGAGTCACAGGCAGTCGCCCCGGACGATGGGGCGGACCCCTTCTCCTTGCATGGATCGGGGTCCTAAGCCTGGGGACCCAAGTCGTTTACGGTCAGGCCCGCACCGGGAGCCTTTACGGGACCGTCACGGACCCCGAGGGGCGACCCCTGCCGGGCGTGACCGTGACGCTGACGTCGACCACGACGGGACGGTGGACCCTCCAGACGGACGCTTACGGTCGCTTCCGCTTCCCGAGCCTGCCCCCGGCGGAAGACTACACCCTCCAATTCGATTTAGCCGGCTTTCGGCCCGTCGTACGGACCGATATCGAGGTTCAGGTCGGCCTGAACGTCCGGGTCGACGTCCAGATGGCCCCCGGGGCCGAGGCCGCCGTCGTCGTCCGGGGTCAGGTCCCGATGGTCGACGTCAAGAAGGCCGAGGTGGCGACCCACTTCCCTGATGAGGTCCTGCAACATGCCCCGGTCGCCCGGGACCCGTGGTTCGTCTTGTCGATGGCGCCGGGCGTACTCATCGAGGTTGAGCGTCTGGATGGGGGTTCGGAGGCCGCCCGGCAGTCCGAATTCGTCGCCCGGGGCGCTGAATGGCACGACAACCAGTGGTACCTGGACGGGCTTCCCATCACGAACGTGGCCGTCCCGGGGACGAGCCCGACGTACTTTGACTTCGACGCCGTCGAGGAGCTTCAGGTATCGACGGGGGCCGCCGACGTCGAGGCCTTCACGGGCGGCGTGACGGTCAACCTCGTGACCCGTCGGGGGCAGAACCGGCCATCGATGGCAGGCCGCTTGCTCTGGGCCAACGACCGGTTCCAATCGGATAATGCCCCGAAGGATACCGAACGGGCCGTCCCCGGCCTCCAGAGTGACCGTGTCGACGATATGAAAGATTACGGCCTCCAGGCCGGGGGCGCGCCGGCCCGGGACCGCCTATGGCTGTGGGCCGGCTACGGGGCCTGGGACTATAGCCTGCGGGTCCCGACCGTAGGGGTCGAAGAGGAGGCAGGAAGCACGGGGACGACACCAGGGGAAATCACGGCGGCCCGATTTCAGCCCGACCGGCGACGACTGGATCATCTGACGTTGAAAGGCAATGCCCGTCTGGGGTCCCACATGCTGGAGGCTCTGGCCCTGGGGTCCTGGAACCATCGCCGGGGCATGGAGGCCGACTTCGAGCGGCCGCCCGAGACGACGTACGACCAAAAGGAGCAGATGCCCCTGTGGAAACTCCAGGACGAATGGGTGTGGAAGGACCGGCTCTTTCTCTCCGGGAAGCTGGGCTTCTTCACGAGTCGAGACCGCCGTCTTCCCCAGGGCGGGACGGACCGCCCGGCCGTGTACGACTACGAGACGGGCATCTGGCACGACAGCTACGCCTGGAGCGACGTCCGCAACCGGGCCTGGAACGTCGGCCTCCTCGGCATCCTCTACGGGTTCCGAGCCCTTCACGCCGACCACGAAGTCAAGTTCGGAGTCGAGCTGAGACACGCTCAGGTCCGACGGAAAGAAGGCTTCGCGAACGGGGTCGTCTACGCATACGAAGACTTGGCCGAGCCTGCCGAGGGCGGCGAGGTCTGGCTGGTCCGGGCGGGCCATGTCCGGGTCCTCCATCGGCGGTGGAGTTTGTTCGGGCAGGACACGATCGCATGGAAACGCCTGAGCGTGAGCCTGGGCCTTCGATGGGATGCGCAGACCGTGGGCCTCCTGGCGGCCTCGACCCCGGCCCATCCCCTGCGGCCGGACTGGCTTCCCGGGGGCTCGACCCGGGCCCAGACGCTCTTCACCTGGTCCACGCTGGCCCCCCGCCTGAGCTTGAGCTATGACCTCACGGGCAATCAGACGACTTTTTTGAAGGCTTCTGGGGCCCTGTATCCGTCGGCCCTGGGCGTTCAGGAGGCCCTTTCGCTGGCGCCCACGGGACGGCGCGAGCTACGGTTTGCCTGGGAAGGCGACGCGAACGGCAACGGGGTCCCGGACCCCGACGAGGTCGACTGGGGGATGCCCATTTTCTGGGACCACCGGCCGGGCGACCCCAATCGGACCGTCCACGCCGTGGCCTCGGACTATCGGTCGCCCAAGACGCTGGAGCTGACCGTCGGCCTCGAGGGAAGCCCGGGGGGACTCTGGACCGTCGGGGTCACGGCCTTTTACCGGCGGACCTGGGATTACGTCTGGGCCTTCCCCTACGACCCCGAGGGCCGGGTGACGGCCGACCCGATTTACGCCTGCTGGGTCGAGGCAGGGCGGCTTCCGGCCGAGTGGGGGAGCTGGCCCTATTATGAGTGCGCCCTGGACAAGCCCGAGGGCGTCCTCTGGAGCAATCGACCGGACTTTCATACCCGCTATCGGGGCCTGGAGTTTCGGGTGACCCGCCGCATGACGGGCCGGTGGATGGCCTTTGGGGCCTTGACCCTTCAGGATACGACCCAGTTCATGGAGAGCCGTCGGGCCTACGTCGACCCGACGAACGTGGATCAACTCAACCGAGGCCCTTACTTCGTGACGGGCTGGGAGACCGACGACCTGCGGTACGTCCGCTGGCTCCTCCAAGTCGGCGGTATCGTTCAATTGCCGTGGGACGTCACCTTCGCAGGCACCCTCCTGGCCCGAGAGGGGGACCCCTACCTGTCTGTGTACCCGGCGGAACGGACATCCAACGGCTGGGGCCGTTTCATCGACGTCCTCACCGACCCGGTCGACGAGCGGCGGATGCCGGTGTTCTGGATCGCCCACCTGCGGTTGGAAAAACGATTTCGACTGGGCTCTGCAGGCCGCTTGGATGCGATCGTCGAAGCCTTCAACCTGTTCAATCGGGCCATCGCCACGAAAATATTCGGCCTCGCCAACGTGCCGGAGCTTTACGGGAAGTATACGGAAATCATCTCGCCCCGCATCTTTCGGTTCGGCCTGCGGTACACGCTGTGACCCGGTCATCCGGCAGTCCGGGAGTTCGGCAGGCAGTGTCGTACTTTGCCCCTCCTTCTCCCCCGTCCCTTTCCGGAGGACGACCCGGCGGGTCGCCCTACCCTTTCGGTGGCTCCTGCAGGCCGAAAGCGACCTTGAGACCGCCCGATACCTGAAGCAGGGCCGCGTCCATGGAATTCACGACGGCGTATGGCCCTCGGGACGGGGCGCGATGCCGTACTTGCGGACCCGGTAGCGGAGGGTTTCTCGGGTGAGGCCGAGTTTGCGGGCGGCGGCGGACAGGTTCCCGCCCGTCAGGGTCAGTGCCCGTCGAATCAAGCGCTTCTCGATTTCCCGCAGGTTGAACTCATCGGCGGGACCGGCCGCCGAGTCCGGACGGTCCCAGGCGGACGGACCCGGCGGCTGGGGTCCCAGGCCCAGCAGGTCCGGGCCGATGGCGGTCCCCTCGGCGATCAGGACGGCCCGTTCGATCACGTGGGCCAGCTCCCGGACGTTGCCCGGCCAAGGATACTGCAAGAGGGCCTCCACGGCCGCCGGGGTCAGGCGCTTCGGGCCCGTCCGGTACTTCTTCGTGAACCGGTCCAGGAAGTGCTCGGCCAGCAGGCGAATGTCGTCGCCCCGCGCCCGCAGGGGCGGGAGCTCGATCGTAAAGACCTTCAGCCGGTAGAAGAGGTCGGGCCGAAAGGTGCCGTCCCGCACGGCCCGCTCCAGGTCCCGATTCGTCGCCGCGATGATCCGTACGTCGGCCACCCGTTCGGAAATGCCGCCGAGGCGGCGAAACCGTTTCTTTTCGATGAGCGTCAGGAGCTTGCCCTGCGTCTCCAGGGGGAGGTCGCCCACTTCGTTGAAAAACAGGGTGCCCCCCTCGGCGATCTCGACCAGTCCGGCCTTGGACGACCGGGCGTCGGTAAAGGCTCCCCTTTCGTATCCAAACAACTCGGCCTCCAGAAGGGTCTGGGGGAGGACGGTGCAATCGACTTCGACAAAGGGCTGGGCGGCCATGGGGCTCCGGCGATGGATCGTCCGGGCGACGAGGTCCTTGCCCGTCCCGGTCTCGCCGAGGATCAGGACCGTCGGCAGGTCCCCGGTTCGTCCCACGGCGACCCGACTGACCCTGTCGATAAGGGACCGGACCCGCTCCATCGCCGGGCTGGCCCCGATGATGTCTCCGGCCTCCGCCGTCTCCAGGACCCGCTCCCGATAGTACGACAACTGATGTCGAAGGCGGTTCGCCTCCAGGGCCCGCTCGACGGCGATCTTGAGGACCTGCAAGTCCAAGGGCTTGCACAGGAAATCGACGGCACCTGCCTTCATCGCCTCGACGGCGGTCTCGACCGAACCATAGGCCGTGATCACGATGACGAGGACCGAAGGGTCAAAGGCCCGAATCTGCCGGAGGGCCGTCAGGCCGTCCATCTCCCGAAACTTCAGGTCCAGCAAGACGAGGTCGGGCCGCCGTTCCGTCACGCGGCGGACGCCCTCCTCGGCGCGGGTCGCGACCTCGACCTCATACCCGGCCTGGGTCAGCGACCGGGCCAGGGACTTGGCCATCACGAACTCATCATCGACGATGAGAATCCGAGTCATCGTTCCTCCCGCCGGGCAAACGGACCGTCACGGTCGTGCCGACCCCTGCCTGACTGGCGAGGGTGATCGTGCCCCCGTGGGCCTCGACGACCTTCTGAGCCATGGGGAGGCCCATCCCGACGCCGTCCGGCTTCGTCGTGAAGTAGGGCTCGAAGGCCCGTCTTCGGACCTCTTCGCTCATACCGGTGCCCGTGTCCTGGACGACGATGCAGACGTCCCCGGCCGGCGTCTGCGAGGCGGCGACCCGAATCGTCCCGCCCGGTCGGCAAGCCTCGATGGCATTGACGACCAGGGCGACCAGGGCCTGTTCCATCTGCTCCCAGTCCAGGTATTGATCGGGAAGCGATTCATCAAGGTCGAGCACCCACCGAAGGTCCTTCGCTTCCCCCTTCGGCCGCAGAAAGGCCACGACTTCCCGGATCAGCGTGTGGACGTTTCCACGGCTGGGACGCAGTTCGACCGGCCGGGTCCAGTCCAGGAGATGACGGGTCCATCGCTCGAGCCGGTCCACGACCTGGACGATGTCCCGGAAGCATTCCCGGACCGACTCCAGGTCCCCCCGCTGTAAGTCCTCCAGACCGACCTGGGCGGCCGACCGGAGGCTGGCCAGGGGATTCCGGATGTTGTGGGCGACGTAAGACGCCAGCCCGCCCACGGCGGCCCACCGCTCCGACCGGACCAGCCGTTCCTGAATCGTCTGCAGGGACGCGGCCATCCGGTTGACGGCGACGGCCAGTTCGCCGAGTTCGTCCGACGACCGGACCGGGACCCGGTGGGAAAGGTCCCCGGTGCTGATGATTTCCGTCGATCGCCCCATCACGTGAATCGGCCGGATCAGCCATCGCTGAATCCCGTGAAACAAGACGAGGCCCTGGCCGATGCACAGGGCGACGGCCATGACCGTCAGGAGCTGGACCCAGCGATGACGCCGGAGGGCTCGCTCCATCGACCGGGCGGCCTGCGCCGCGTAGAAGGCTTGTAATTGCCCGAGTCGGGCCTCCAGGCGGGGGAAGAGGACTTGCTCGAAGTCCCGTTCGATCCTCTCCCGGGCCGGCCCGACCCGCCCGGCCCGCAGGTCGGCGACGACTTGAAGGCCCAGGCGGGCGACGGCCCGGTAGGTCTGCGCAAGGGCGTCGATGAGCCCGGCCCCGCCGGTCCCGGCGTCCGTCCGCCGCATGTCGGCCAGGAGGGCCTCGACCTCGGCCCGCAGGGGGACCATCTCCTCGCCGGCGTCGGGGTCGAGGGTCACGAAGGCATCGAACATTTCCTTGACCTGGCGGAGGATGCTTCCCCGAAGCCGTTCGGCTCGGAGGGTCTGATCGCAGGCGGCCTGTTGTTCTTCCACGGCGGCCTGCCAGCTTCGGGCGCCCCATCCGGCGACGGTCCCGACGGCCAGGAGGGCCGTCAGGAGGACCCCATAGCCGATGTATAACTTGGTTTTTATTCTCATATCAGAGCCGTTCGGTTGGTGAAAACCTGCATGGATTCGGCTTCTTCGACCCTTCGGAAAGGACGGTTTTTCAAGCTTTGGCAGATAGGCAGTTCGGCAGATGGGCAGATGGTCCCAAAAGCCCTGGGGCTGATCCTTGCCCACCCGGCTTCTATCTGCCTATCTG
>BEHN01000013.1 GCA_002898535.1 bacterium HR11 | reverse complement strand
GGCATGGACGACGGCCGCCGCCGTCCGGGCCGACTTCTGGACCCACGTCGAATGAAGGTCCGGAAAGCGAGCCCGGAAGGACGGATAGAGCGCCTGGACTATCGTGTGGGTCGCCGTCTTGCCGTTCTCCAGGGCCCAGGCGACGGCCGCCCGGACCATCACCCCACACTTTTCGAGCAGGCGGTCCACCTCGGGGACCGGCGAAAACCGGAACTTCAGGCTCAGGGTCGTCACGACGGGGACCTCCCGAGGGCCGATGACATTTTACCCGTCTTTCGCCGTCCGGTCAAGAGTCTGACCCCTTGGAGACCGGCTTAGCTCATGGGTCGGCCATGAGCTATCAGCTATGAGCATTGAACTCATCCCAACTGCGTAAGTCCTACTAAGAATAGCCGCCCGACCCCGAGCGGGCTACGGGGGGCCTGCGGAGGACCGCTATCCTTCCGCCTTCCGCGACCCCGCTCGGGCGAGCGGGGCTGGGATAAAAATGGCCCATCGGCCGAATGGCCGAACTTCCCGAACGGCGGATGAACCCCCCTCGGTTGACGGTGGGCGGCGGGCGGCGTAAGATATAAATACCGAAAATCCTTTTCAGTCGAGCCATGCGGAAGACCCGACAGCGAGACCTCGTTTTCCGCATCGTCTGCACTCATGCAGGCCATCCCTCCCTGCAGGACATATACCGGGCGGCCCGTCAGCAGATGCCCCGGATCGGCCTGGCCACGGTATATCGCCATCTCGAACGGCTCGTCCAAGAAGGCGTCGTCCGCAAGGTCGTCCTGGGCGACCGGGTCACCCACTACGACACGAATATTGGAAAGCATTATCATATACGATGTGTAGAGTGCGGCCGTATCGACGACCTCCCCATGTCTTTCATGGATACCATTCACGAAAGGATATCTCAGTCCGTCGGATACCAAGTCCTCGAACACTTCCTGGAAGTCGTCGGCCGATGCCCGGCCTGCTATCATGGCGTCACGGCGAAGCTCCGGGACGACGGGACGGCGAGACCAGGCATGACCTAAACTTCAGACCGTTCGCGATTCGCCATTCGCTACTCGCTATTCGCCGTTCGCCGCTTGCCATCTGCTGACAGGCCGGGGTGGGGCGGTACCCGTGCCTTCCGCCGGTCGGATACCCGTGGGGACAAGACCGATGCGGCTGACGTTTCAGCAGAAGCTCACGTTGGCCTTCGGGTGTATGGTCCTTCCCCTGGGCCTCATCGGGGTCCACTCTCTATGGAGTCTCCGCCGGGAGAATGCGGCCCTGCGAGCCCTGGAGGCGAACCTGGCCCGGCGGGCCGTCTTGGCCGAGGCGGAAAACACGATCTACCGCCAGATCCGGGAGGTCTTCCATTTTCTTATCGAGGGCGACCCGGAAATCAAGGCCGAGATCGCGAGACTCGACGAGATCGTGCGGGGGCGGATCGCCGAGTGGAAGCGGACGGCCGTAGACCCCGAGGAGGTCCGTATCACGAGGGACTTGGAGCGCCAATACGGCGATTTCTTGAAGGTCACGGACCGGATCTTCACCCTCTACGAGCGGGGGTACAGGGTCGAAGCCATCCAGCTCACGCAGAGGGAGTTACGGGGCCGGATCCTCCCGGACCTCAACCGGACGGTTACCGAAATTTACCGTATCAATCGTGAGCGTGGTCTCCAGCAGGCCTTTCAAGAGGTCGGGGCAGTCCGGCGTCAGACCCAGACGGTCCTGGCCGTCCTGGTCGTGGGCTCCATCGTCGCCGGCCTCTTTTTCTCGGTCCTCATCTCCCGAAGTCTGGCCCGGCCCATCGAGGACCTGAAGCGGGCCATGGACGTCGTCGGGCAGGGCCGTCTGGACTACCGGGTCGAGGTCCGGTCGGAGGACGAAGTCGGCGACCTGGCCCGGGCCTTTGCCGCGATGATAGAGAAGCTCAAGGAAGCCCAGGCCCGGCTCATCCACTCGGAGAAGCTGGCTTTCATCGGGCAGATGTCGGCGGCCGTCGCCCACGGCCTCCGAAATCCCCTGGCCAGCATCCGGGCGGCCGCTCAACTGGGCCTCTACCGACTTCCGCCCGCCGACCCGCTTCGGGAAAACCTTCAGGCCGTCATCGCCGAGGTGGACCGCTTAGAGCGGCGGATCGACCACCTCTTGGATTTTGCCAAGCCGGCGCCCTTCCAACCGGTGTGGGAGCAGGTCAACCGTCTCGTCGAGAACGGCCTCGCCGGCCTGGCCGAAAAGATCAGACGACAAGGAATTCACCTGGAAGTCGATCTCCAGGCAGGCCTCCCAGAGGTCCGGCTCGACCCGGTTCAGGTCGAGCAGGCCATTCTGGAGGTCCTTTCAAACGCCATCGAGGCCATGCCCCGGGGAGGTGTCCTCCGGGTGAAGACTCGCGGGACTGACGAGGCCGTCGAAATCGTCGTCGAGGACACGGGCGAAGGGATTCCTGGGGACGCCTTGGCCCGAGTCTTCGAGCCTTTCTTCACGACGAAGGCCGACGGGACCGGCTTGGGACTGGCCATCGCCAAGCGATTTATCGACCAAAACGGCGGGACCCTGACGATCGATAGCCGGGTCGGGCAGGGCACGTCGGTCCGCATCACGCTCCCCGTCGTTCGGGAGGCCCAACCGGCAGCCCTCCCCTCGAGGTGAGCACGTCCCGGAGGGTAGGATGGGGGCCTTTACGGTTCTGATCGTCGACGATGAGCGGACCCTGGCTCGGTCGATTCAGCTCTTCCTCGCCGAGCAGGGCTATGAAGCCGAAGTGGCCGAGGACGGCGAGACGGCCCTGGCGCTCCTGGAAAAGCTCCGTCCGGACTTCGTCTTCCTCGACGTCCGGCTCCCCAAGGCGGACGGCCTGGAACTCCTCCGGAAGATCAAGGCGTTTGACCCCAACGTCTACGTCGTCGTGATGACGGCCTACGGCTCCGTCGAGGGCGCCGTCCAGGCGATGAAGCAGGGTGCTTTCGACTACCTGAAAAAGCCGGTCGACTTGAACGAGCTGAAGATCCTCCTGGACCGGGCCCGGGAGGACTTGAAGCTTCGGCAGGAGCTCTCCTACTACCGACAGAGGGAGCGGACGGCCTCCTTCGAGGACCTGATCGGTCAGTGTCCGGCGATGCGGCGGGTCTTTGAACAGATCGACCGGCTCGCCGCCCTGGAAGAGGCCCCGCCCGTCCTTATCACCGGCGAGACGGGGACGGGCAAGGGCATGGTCGCCCGAGTCCTCCACTATCGGAGCCGGCGGTCCCAGGGGCCCTTCATCGAGGTCGACTGTACGGCCCTCCCGGCGACCCTGGTCGAGGCCGAGCTGTTCGGCTACGAAAAGGGCGCCTTCACCGACGCCAAAGAAAGCAAGATGGGCCTCTTCGAGGCGGCCGACGGCGGAACCCTCTTCCTCGACGAGGTCGGCGACCTGGACCTCTCGCTCCAGGGGAAACTCCTGAAGGTCATCGAGGAACGGACGGTCCGACGGGTCGGGAGCGTCCGAAGCCGTAAGGTCGACGTGTGGATCGTGGCGGCGACCAACAAAAATCTGGAAGCCGAATGTGCTCGGGGCACCTTCCGGAAGGAACTCTACTTTCGGCTGGCCGTCCTGACGATCCACCTGCCGCCCCTCCGGGAACGGGGCGAGGACATCCTCCTCTTGGCCCATCACTTCTTGGAGAAATTCGGGGCGAAGTATGGGAAACGCATCACGGGCCTGAGCGACCGGGCCGCTTGGCTACTGACCCACTACCCCTGGCCGGGCAACGTCCGGGAGCTCAAGCACGTGATCGAGCGGGCCGTCTTCTGGAGTCCGGGCGGGACGATCGAACCCGAGCACCTCGGCCTGAGCTTGGCCCTCGAGAGCCGGGACCTGAAAGCCGGCGGCCCGTCCAGCCAGGTCCCGGGATGGCCCCCCGAGGGCCTCAGCCTCCCCGAGATCGAAAAGCAGATGATCGAGCAGGCTCTGGCGGCCACCCGGGGGAACTGCGTGAAGGCGGCCCAACTCCTCGGGATCAGCCGAGACACCCTCCGCTACCGGATGAAGAAATTCAACATCTCCCGGAGTCATTTCCGGGTCCGCCGCGAGGCCGGTGCCGTCCCCCACGGTCAAGAAAAGGCAGTGCGGCAATAAGGCAGTGAGGCAGTAAGGCGATGGGGGAGAAAGAGGCCCTGCATACCCGATGGGGATGACGCCCGGCGTTCCGAAGATCCCCTTATGGCCCGGTACGACCCTCGCCGGGCCTCACTGCCTCATTGCCTTACTGCCCGATGGCCCCATCGGTCCTCCGGCGACTGGGTCACCCATGTGGGTCATATGACCCAGTGGGTCAAATCCCCCTCTCCAGGTCTCCCAAGAGCCGTCCCAGATGCCTCCGTTTGTCCCACTTTTAAGACGTCCCGGGTCCGGCACACTTCTTGTTGTCCCCCCATTAAGTCCCATATCTGGTCCATTCAGGAGGGCCTCGATGAACCCGGCGGTCGGCGCACCGAAGGCGCTCGTGGCCGAGCTGACGTACCGATGCAACATGTTCTGCTACTACTGCTACAACCCGACGGACCTTTCGGCCTACCCGGCCGTCGCCGAGTTGACGACTGATGAGTGGGTCCGGGTCCTGACGGAGGCGGCGGAGCTGGGCGTCCTGCACGTACACTTCACCGGCGGCGAACCGACCCTCCGGCGGGACCTGCCGGAGCTCGTGGCTTATGCCAAGGCTCAGGGTCTTTACGTGAATCTCATCACGAATCTGACCCTCTATGACGAGGCTTATTGGCAGGACCTCATCGGGCGGGGCGTCGACCACGTGCAGGCGAGTTTCCAGGCCCACGAGCCGGCCCTCAACGACCGCATCGGGGGGCCCCGGACGTTCGAGCGCAAGATGGAGCGGATGGCCTGGCTCCGGGACACGGGGGTCTACCTGACGCTGAACGTCGTCCTGCACCGGTGGAACATCGACGCCCTCGAGGACATCCTTCATTTCGCCCATGACCTGGGCGTCGAGCGCCTGGAGCTGGCCATGACCCAGTTTGCGGGCTGGGCCTGGAAAAACCGGGCGGCCCTGCTTCCGACGCCCGAGCAAGTCGAGCGGGCCGTCGAGCTGGCCCGGCAATATAAGGAACGGTGGGCCGACACGATGGTCATCACGATGGTCGGCCTGGACTTTTACGAGAAGCGGCCCAAGCCGTGCATGCTGGGATGGGGCCAGGTTTACATAGTCGTCAATCCGGTCGGGGAGGTCCTACCGTGCCACGGGGCGAAGGTCATCCGGGAGCTTCGGTTTGACACCGTGCGGGACCGGTCGCTGGCCGATATCTGGTGGAACTCGGAGGCCTTCCAACGGTTTCGGGGCGAGGCCTGGCTCCCGGAGCCCTGTCGGTCCTGTCCGCTCCGGACCGTCGACTTTGGTGGATGTCGCTGTCAGGCGTACTTACTGACGGGCCGGGCCGACGTGACGGACCCCGTGTGCGAATTCTCGCCCCACCGGCCCATGCTGGATGCCCTGATCGAGTCGACCCTGCGGTCGACGGACGGAAAAGCCGTCCCTCGGACGCACGTCATGCCCTGGCTGAATGCGAAAGTGACGTCGTGATGTCGTGACGGCATGACGAGATCAGGTGTCGTCCCGACGTCCCGAAGATTGAACACCCAACACCCCAAAATCGCTCTCTTAGGAGGGGAGCCATGCGGAAACCGTGGCGAAAGCCGATGGCTCGGAAGGTCAACGTGGGCGCTGAGATCAGCGCCTACTCCATGGTGAAGGTGTAAGACCTTCCGGCGTGCCCCGGCGGCCGACCGGCCCCGGGGCACTTACCCATCCGGATGCAGGATGCAAACCCGATGGACGCGTTTTGCGGGACTCCATGAAAATCCCAGCCCCACTCGTTAGAGGGGGTCCCAACGCTCGGAGCGTCGGCCATGACGATCATCGGCGACCGTCCCCTACCCTTTGACGAGTTCGTCGAGGTCCTGCGGCGGGAGGGGTTTCAGCGCTACCATCATCAGCATCCCTTCCACCGTCTGATGAACGAGGGACAGTTGACCCCCGGTCAAATGCGGGCCTGGTTGGTCAACCGCTTCTACTACCAGTCGGTCATCCCCATCAAGGACGCGGCCATCCTGGCGAACTGCCCGATCCGGGAGGTCCGGCGCGTCTGGATTCGGCGGATCCTGGACCACGACGGGACGGCCGACAAGCCGGGCGGCATCGAGGCCTGGCTTCGGTTCGGCGAGGCGATGGGCCTCCGCCGAGACCAGATCCTGCAGGCGGACGTCCTCCCGGGCGTGCGTCTGGCCGGGGACGCCTACGTGAATTTCTGCAAGACCCACAGCTGGCTGGAAGGCGTGGCCTCCTCGTTGACCGAGTTGTTCGCCCCGACGGCCATCGAGGAACGCCTGGCGGCCCTTCGGCGACACTACCCCTGGATTCGACCCGACGGGTTCACCTACTTTGAGTGGCGGCTCCAAGCGGCCCGCCAGGACGCCGCCGACGCCCTGGACATCCTCCGGCAGTACTGCGTCACGGCCGAGGACCAGCGGCGTTGTCTAAACGCCCTCATCTTCAAGACCGAGCTCCTCTGGTCGCTCCTCGACGCCGTCTATCTCGAGTACGTCGTCCGGAACGACGGCAAGACGCCCTACGACGAGGTCGGCGGGCCGTAGGACTGCCGTCGTGGCCGGCGGGGTCGTCCGTATGGAAGAGACGTGGATTCCCGTCCTCAAGAAAGGCGTCTACTTACGGGAAACGCCGGGCGCCTATCTCCTGCTCCTGCCCGAGGGCTACATGGAGCTGGACGAAGTCGCCTGGGAGGTCCTACAGCGCTGTGACGGGCGCCACGACGTGGCGGCCATCGTTCGGGCGATGGCCGAACGATACGCCGGAGACGTCGAGACGATCCGTCAAGACGTCCTCGACTTCTTGACCGACCTGCGGCGTCAGGGCCTCCTGGAGTTCCGAGAGCCGTCTTCGTGAAGGGCATGCCGGCTCCGGTCGTCCGGCGGTCGCCGAGGCTTACATTCGTTGCAGGGATACCCGGCGTCCGGTCGGGGACGGGAGGGCGGCCTTCACGCGGTCGGGGCGGCTCGGGCGGAGGCCGATGTACTCGGCGGCCGAGGCGAAGTCGTCAAACACCTCGCACTGAAAGTCCCTCTCCGGCCGGCTCAGGGAGAACACCTGAAGGTAGATGTAGTCTTCCGATTGGACGTTGAAGTGGAGGTACAGGACCGGAGGGGCCTCCTGAAAGCCGGGCCGGCCCAGGACGATGCCGATGCGGTAGTGCTCGTCCAGACGGCCCCGGTCGGCCTTCGGAAATTCCCGAAAGCTCATCAGAAAGCCTAGTCGCTCGAACTTGACGGCCAGGAACTCACCGCCGTCTTTCGTGACGGGTTTGGAACTGCAACGGGAGGCGTCCAGGACGACCTCCGCCCGACCGGTACCCAAGATGGCATCGGCCAGCGTGAAGTTGTCGGGGCCCGCATAGAGCGTGACCGCCAGGAATATGGCGGTCACGAGCAGGGGGGTCGATTTCATTGACACCTCTCCACGATTCGGTGTTGAAGAGTGTATTTCAAAAACTCCATTTCATCGCTGAGACGCCGAGAACGCAAAGAAAAATCGAAGAAAAGCTTTCATCCTCTGCGTCCTCTGCGCCTCGGCGGTGAGTTTTGAAACAGGCTCGAAGGGATGGAGCACCGGGCGCTCGACCCTTTCCGTCCTCCCACGCCGAATCCCAACGCCCGGCGCCCAACACCTAAATCCCTGAAAATATAATGCCCTCCGTCCCGGTCGGCTACTCCCCAGCTATTCGGGCATTCGGGAATTCGGGAATGCGGCAGTTCGACCATTCGGCCGGTGGCCGGCTGGCCGATGGGCATTTTTATCCAAGCCCCGCTCGTAAGAGCGGGGTCTCATTCCCGTTCCAGCCCCGCCCGCCGGAGAGCGGGATCCGGAGCGATTTGGCCGTCCGGGGACTCGGGAGTTCGGCCGAGGATTCAAAAAGCCCTGGGGCCGCGTCCGGCTCATCCAGGGCTCTATCGGCTTATCGGCCGACTGGCCCATCGGCCCAAGGCCGTGGCTCGTCCCTTCTCCGACGGCCGGGCGGCCGGATGGCCGTGACCCCGCTCTAACGAGCGGGGCTAGGATAAAAAACGGCTCATCGGCCGGCCTGGTTACTCGTCACTCCATCACTCCGCCCCTTTGAAACATCGTGCTTCCCGGGCGATGGAAAAGGCTGTCCCGCACCATTCTCAACGGGCCGAACGGCTCTGCTATATTACAAGTCGAATCGAAACGGAGTACTGCATTTTCACGCATCAGAGGACTCCATGCAACGACCCAACACCAAACACCCGATACCGAGATGGAACTCCTGATAGCCGGCATCGACCTGGGAACGGAAGGCGTGCGGGTCTGCGTCCTGGACCTCGAGGGCTCGCTTCGGGCTGAAGCCGCCGAGCCCATCGCCACGTATGAGACCCCGGCCGGCGGGGTCGAGCAGGACCCCGAAGACTGGTGGGCGGCCGTCGGCCGGTGCCTGCGGACCGTCCGGACCCAGGTGGATCCCCGCCGAATTCAGGCCCTGGCCGTGGCGTCCACCTCGGGGACGGTCGTCGTCTTGGACGGCCGAGACCGGCCCCTCCGGCGAGCCCTCATGTACAACGACGCTCGGGCCGTTCGGGAGGCCCAGGCCCTCCGGGCCGCCGTCGGCGGGTCGGCGCCCGTGCGGCCTACGGACCCCCTTCCCAAGCTCTTGTGGCTTCAGCATCACGAGCCCGGCGTTTGGGCCCGGACCCGTCGCATCGTCCACGCCGCCGACTTCGTGACGGGCCGACTGACCGGCCGATGGGTCACGGACTGGACTCACGCCCTCAAGACCGGGTACGACCCGGCCGGCCTGACCTGGGCGCCCGCCCTTTCGGAGGTCGGGATCGAGCCCGACAGGCTCCCCCTCGTGGTCCCGCCGGGCATGCCCATCGGCGAGGTTCACGCCCGGGCCGCCGAGGCGACGGGCCTCCGGGCGGGGACCCTCGTCGTGGCCGGGATGACCGACGGATGCGCCGCCCAGGTGGCGGCCGGGGCCGCCGCGCCCGGCGAGTGGTGTAGCGTGCTCGGGACGACCCTCGTCGTCCGGGGCGTGACGGAAGAACCCCTCCGGGACCCCCAGGGCCGCGTTTACTGTCATCGTCATCCGGAGGGCTTCTGGCTCCCGGGCGGTGCCAGCAACACGGGCGGCGAATGCCTCCGCAAGGCTTTCGGCCACGCCGACTTGCAGGCGATGGACGAAAAGGCCCGGACATACTCGCCTACGGGGCTCGTCGCCTACCCCCTCGTCCGTCGGGGCGAACGGTTCCCCTTCATCGCGCCCCAGGCACAAGGCTTTTTGCTGGGAACGCCCCGGTCGGAATTCGAGCGGTATGCGGCGTACCTTGAGGGTGTCGCTTACGTCGAGCGTCTGGCTTATGACCTGTTGACTCGACTCGGGGCGACCGTCGGGGACACGGTGTACACCGCCGGGGGCGGGTCCCGAAGCGAGGTCTGGCTTCAAATCCGGAGCGACGTCCTCGGACGGGTCCTGGTCCGGCCTCGACATACCGGGGCGGCCGTCGGGGCGGCCATCCTCGCCGCTACGGCCGTCGTCGGCGACGGCCTGACCGCCCGGACCCGGGCGATGGTCCGGGCCGACCGGACGGTCGTCCCCCGGCGAGATATCCGGGACCGTTACGCCGAAGTGTACAGCCGGTTTCTGGAGGCCCTCCGGGCGCGGGGCTATTTGACTGACTGACCGGTCAGTCAAATAATAAGGACAAGTGACCCCTACCTCCTGAGGAGTCGGTCCTGTCATGAACGTAAAGAAGACCCCCTCGGCCCGGCCGGCGGCGACTCGCCGCCGCATCGTCGAGGCCGCCCTCCGGGTATTCGCCCGTCGGGGCTACCACGAGGCGACGATGGACGACATCGCCGCCGCCTCCCGTCTCTCCAAGGGCGCCCTCTACCTGTATTTCCCCAGCAAGCAGGACCTCTTTTTGAGCCTCGTCGACAGTCTGGCTGACATGCTCGTCCGTCGGATGGAGGCCGCCATGGCCGCCGCCGGACCCAGCCGGCGGCAGAAGCTTCGGGCCGCCCTGGAGGCCGGATTCCGCCTCTTTCAGCGGCACCGGCCCGTCGTCCGTCTCATCTTCCTGAAGCTGGCCAGCCTGGGGCCGCCCCTGGACGTCAAGCAGGTCGAGATCCTGGACCGCATCGCCGCCCTGATCCGGCGGGAGCTCGACGCCGCCGTCGCCGAGGGGAGCCTCGTCCTCGAGGACACCGAGACCGTCGCCCGGATGTGGGTCGGGGCCCTGCATGCCGTCCTGATTCACTGGCTTCACCAGCGGAAGCCGCCGCCCCTGCGGCAGTATTTTCCGACCGTCTATGCGACCCTCCTCCGGAGCATCGGCCTGGAAGAAGAGGGAGGAGGTAGGGAAGTAGGGAAATAGCACAGCCGTTCGGGAGGTGAGAAGTGCGATGGGAAGCGGAAAGGGCACCTCTACGAAAGCACGGTGTTTCAAGCATTTGGCCAATGGGCAGTCGGCAGATGGGCAGTCGGCAGGTTGGCAGATGGGCATTTGGCAGGTGGGCAGATGGGCAGGTCGAGAGACGGGGCGCCTATCCCCGGAACACCGGCCGTCATGCCGGTGGCTTCCGTAAAGAGCCCGCCGTCCTGCGGGCGTCATCTCCATGCACCGCCCGTCATGGCCGGGTCATCCGGAGGCATCTTGAAAAATCGAGGTCGCCGGGTCATCGTTTTCCCGGATGGGAACCGCATTTCTCCCAACCGAACGGCTCTGATAGGGAAATGGGGGATCTATTTATTCTGCCATTCGCCATTCGCTACTCGCCATTCGCCATATCCCCGAGATAGCTCATGTTGGTTCAGGACGTCCGTCTGATGCCTATCTGGGAAAAGGTGCAGGCCGGCGAGCGCCTGTCGGCCGCCAATGGCCGGGTCTTGCTCGAGACGCCGGACCTCCTGGCCCTCGGTCGGATGGCCGACTTCGTCAAGCGTCGGAAGTCCGGCGATTACGTCTACTTCGTCCTCAACCGGTACATCAACCCGACGAACGTCTGCGTTTTGTCTTGTAAATTCTGCGATTTTGCCAAAAAGAAGGGCGAGCCGGGCGCTTATGAGATGAGCATCGAGGACATCCTGGCCCAGCTCAGCGACGAGCTCCGGGAGGTCCACATCGTCGGCGGCCACCACCCGGACATTCCCTTCGAGTGGTACGAGGATTTGCTTCGGGCCATCAAGGCCCGTTTCCCCCGAATTCAGATTAAGGCTTTCACGGCGGCCGAGATCGACTACTTCTGGCGGCGGTGGCGGATCCCGCCCGAAGAGAGCCTGGCGCGTCTGCGGGCGGCGGGCCTGGACCTCCTGCCCGGCGGTGGGGCCGAGGTCTTTTCGGACCGCCTCCATCGGCTTCTATTTCCCGGGAAGGCCTCGCCGGCCCGATGGCTGGAGATCCACCGCATCGCCCATCGGATGGGGATCCGCTCGAATGCCACGATGATGTTCGGTCATCTGGAGACGCTCGAAGAACGCCTCCAGCACTTCCTGTTATTGCGAGAATTGCAGGACGAGACGGGCGGCTTCATGACGTTCATCCCCTTTGCCTATCAATTGGGGACGACGCGTCTGGTCGACCGGCCGGCGTCGCCCATCGAGGAGCTTCGGATGGTCGCCGTCGCCCGGCTCCTGCTCGACAACTTTCCCCACGTCGAGGCTTACTGGGTCACGATGGGCGAGGACCTGGCGTCGGTCGCCCTCCACTTCGGGGCCGACGACGTCAACGGCACGTTGGGGGACGAGCGGATCATGCATGCGGCCGGGGCCGAAAGCCCGGCTCAACTCACGCGGGAGCGCATCGTCCGGATGATCCGGGCGGCCGGCCGGATTCCCGTCGAGCGGGACGCTTTGCACAACGTGATTCGGGTCTATACCGAACGACAAGCGATCTCATAAATCCGACCATAGACCATAGACCATGGACCATGGACCACGGACCCCTGGGCCCAAGCCGGTCTATGGTCTGGGGTCTGTGGTCGATGGTCGGATATCAAGGGTCCGATCCCGGTCCCGTCGGATGGATGAGACTGGTTCAAGGCAGGACGGCAGTAAGGTAGCTGGGCGGAGTGGTTCTCGGACCTGTTTCCGCCTTACTCCCCTACTGCCCGATGGCCGTACGGACCATGACGGACGTCGTCGGCTACTTTCCGTACCTGAACATCTGGCCCTTCGTCCAGGGGCTCCCCGCCGGTATCGAGCGGGTCGTGGCGTCTCCCCGGGCCCTCGTCGAGTTTGCTCGGGCCGGCCGGCTGGACGTCGCCATCCTGCCGGTCGTGGACGTCCCGACCCTGGCGGACCGGTACGAGCCCCTGGGCGACCTCGGCCTGGCCGTGGCGGGTCCCGTCTGGAGCGTGCTCTTGCTGGCCCGTCGGCCCATCGAAGCCTTAAATGGCGCTCGTATCTGTGCGACGCCCGAGAGTTCGACGTCGGTCCGGCTCCTGACGGTCCTCCTGAGGGATCGGTACGGCGTCCGGGACTGGCAGTGGTCGCCGACGCCGGAGGCGGCCGACGCCTGGCTCGTCATCGGCGACACGGCTTTGGCGATTTACTGGGACCGGCAGTCCGGCCATACGGGCATTCGGGAGTCCGGGCATTCGGGAGTCCGGGAGTCCGGCGGGGCTCGGACCTTTCCGTTCATGTATGACTTGGCCGACGAGTGGACCCGATGGCAGGGCCGGCCCTTTGTATTTGCCCGATGGGTCGCTCGGCGGGACCGGCCGGCCGCGTGGCGGCGGGCCTGGTACGAGCGCCTTTTGGCGGCCTTAGAGGCCCACCTGCCCCGACTCCACGGCAGTGGCCCCGTCGACGGCCTGCGGCCCCGGCAGATCGCATACCTTCGGCGCTTCGAATACCGACTCAGCCCGGCGGCCCTCGACGGCTGGGTCCGATTTCACGCCCTTTGGCGGGAGGCTAACGTCCCATGACGCAGGTGCAGGCCATCCTCGACAAGGCTCTCGACGGTCGACGCATTACGCCGGAAGAAGGCCTACGGCTCCTGACGGAGGCTGACCTCCTGGCCCTCGGCCAGGTCGCCCAGGCCCTCCGATTTCGTAAACATCCCGAGCCCGTCGTGACCTTCGTCGTCGACACGAACCCCAACTACACGAACGTATGCGTGACGGACTGTCTGTTCTGCGCCTTCTACCGGAAGCCGGGGGCGCCGGACGCCTACACGCTTAGCGTCGAGGAGGTCCTCCAGAAGATCGAGTGGGCCGTCGCTCGGGGGGCGACGACGGTCCTCCTGCAGGGCGGCCATAACCCGGACTTGCCTTTGGACTACTACCTGACGCTGATCCGGGAGACCCGCCGGCGATTCCCCCACGTGACGCCCCATTTCTTCACGGCCTCGGAGGTCCGCTTCATGGCCGAGGTCTCGGGCCTGTCCGTCCGGGAGGTCCTCGAGCGCTTGAAAGAAGCCGGTCAGACGACCCTCCCCGGAGGCGGCGCCGAGATCCTGTCCGACCGCGTCCGACGCCGCATCAGCCCCAAGAAGGGCCCGGCCGCCGACTGGCTGGAGGTCCATCGGACGGCTCACGCATTGGGTATGCGGAGCACGGCGACGATGATGTACGGCCACGTCGAAGCGCCCGAGGACATCATTGCCCATCTGGAGGCCATCCGGTCGCTTCAAGACGAGACGGGCGGGTTCACGGCCTTCGTCCCCTGGAGTTTCAAGCCGGACCACACGTACCTGCGGAAGTGGGTCCCCCACCGAAGCCCGCCCCAGCAGTACCTGCGGGTCATCGCCCTGAGTCGCATTTACCTGGACAACTTTGACCATATTCAGGCGTCGTGGTTCTCGGAAGGCAAAAAAGTCGGTCAGGTCGCCCTCCACTTCGGGGCCGACGACTTCGGTGGGGTCCTGTTGGAGGAGCACGTTCACGAAGCGGCCGGCCACGTGAATCGGTCTTCCGTCGAGGAGGTCGTCGCCCTCATCCGGGAGGCCGGCTTCATCCCGGCCCAGCGGACGACGCTGTACGAGGTCATCCGGAAGTGGGCGGTAAGCCCATAGGGCCTCGACCGAACCTCCGACACCTCACCCCCGGGACCCAACGCCGAATGGCTTTACTGCCCGACGGCCTTACGGCCGGATCACCTACACGGGAGGGGCACCATGGCGGAGGGGCGTAGATTGCGGATTGGCCACAGCCCAGACGCCGACGATGCCTTCATGTTCTTCGGCATCGCCCGGGGCGTCGTCGGTCTCGACGGTTGGACGGTCGAGCACGTCTTGGCCGACATCGAGACGCTCAACGAACGGGCGCTCCGAGGCGAGCTGGAGGTCACGGCCATTTCGGCGGCCCTGTATCCCTGGGTCGCCTCGACGTATCGGCTTCTCCGGGTCGGGGCCTCCGTCGGACGGCGCTACGGTCCAAAAGTCCTAACCCGGACGCCCACCGCGCCTGACGCACTGCGGGGACACCGCATCGCCGTCCCGGGACGGCATACGACGGCCTTTCTGCTCCTGCGACTGTATCTTCCGGACTTTGAACCCGTGATCATGGCCTTCGACCGAATCCTGTCGACCGTGGCCCGGGGGGAAGTCGACGCCGGCCTCGTCATCCACGAGGGCCAGTTGACGTACCCGGCCCTGGGCCTTCACGAAGTCGTCGACCTGGGGCGGTGGTGGGCCGACACGACGGGCCTGCCCATCCCCTTGGGCGTCAACGTCGTCCGTCGGGATTTGGGGGAGGCGATGGCCGAATCGGTGGCCTGCTTACTTCGGCACAGTATCTTGTACGCTATGCTCGATGCGGAGGCCGCCCTCGAGTATGCCCGGCTCTTTGGCCGAGGCGTCGATGCCGAGACCTGCCGGACGTTTGTTCAGATGTACGTCAACGATGACACGCTGGGCCTGAAGCCGGACGGGGAGCAGGCCCTGCGGACGCTCTATGCGATGGCCCACGAGCGGGGCCTCATCCCGACCGTGCCGGCCCTGGACCCGGTCGGATAATCGGCGGTCCGGGAATTCGGGAGTTCGGGAATCCGGCAGTTCGGCAGCCCGGCCATTCGGGAACTGGGGAGACCAGGTGCTGGGCACTTCGACAGATCGGTCTTTCGACGACGGGACGCTCGAGCCCTGAAGTTCCCAGACGGCCGGCCTGCCGAATGGCCGAATTCCCGGACTCCCGAACTCCCGGATTCCCGTACGATGAAGGCCCGTCTGCAGACCTACGTCCGTTTCGTGAAGTTTGAACACACGGTGTTCTCGCTCCCGAATGCTTACGCCGGCGCTTGGCTGGCGAGCCCGGAGGTCCGCTGGGGGGAC
The DNA here is from genome assembly GCA_002898535.1 of bacterium HR11. NCBI lineage: Bacteria > bacterium HR11. Next base: position 62,584 of record BEHN01000013.1, on the reverse strand, counting down.
TGGGGCCTCATCCTGCTGGCCCTGCTGGGGGCTCGAACGGCGGCGATGGCGCTCAACCGCTGGCTCGACCGGGACCTGGACGCCCGGAATCCCCGGACGCGGGATTGGGAACTTCCGACCGGTCGCATCACGCCCTGGGAGGTCTGGGGCCTCATCGTCGGTGGCTTGGCCGTGTTTACGGCGGCGGCTTGGGCGCTTTCGCCCTGGTGCCTCTACCTATCACCGATCCCGGCCCTCGTCTTCTGGGTGTACCCGCAGATGAAGCGGTGGACCGTCCTGGCCCACCTGGGCGTCGGGACGGCCCTGGCCCTGGCGCCCCTGGGCGGCTTCCTGGCCGTCGTGAAGACGCCGGCGGCGATGCTCGGTCACCCTCGACTGGCCGACGTCCTCTTGCTGGCCGGCTTTGTCTTCCTGTGGGTCGCCGGCTTTGACGTCATCTATGCCCTTCTGGACGTAGACTTCGACCGGACGGTCGGTCTGTATTCTGTCCCGGCCCGCTTCGGGCGTCCGGTCGGCCTCGTCGTAGCGGCCCTCCTGCACGGGATCGGTCTGGCCGGTCTGGCGGGGATCGCCGTCCGCCACGGGGCGTGGACGCCGGCGGCGGTCGGGGGGTGGCTCCTGCTCGGGGGCATGTTCCTCGTCGAGCACGGCCTGGCCCGGCGTGGTAAGATCGAGGCGGCCTTCTTTCACGTGAACGCCTTCGTCGGGTTCGTCGTCCTGGCGTGGGTGGCCGAGATTATCCGGCCGTAGAGGTGTCCATGCGGCGGCGGGTCGTCGTCGGGTTGACGGGGTCGTCGGGAGCCCCGTTTACGCTGGCGTTCTTAGAGTCCCTGCGAGACGAGGCGGTCGACGTCTATCTGGTCGTCTCCCGATGGGGCCGGTCCGTCCTCGAACAGGAGACGGGCCGGACGCTGGAAGATGTGCAGGCGCTCGTCAAGAAGACTTTCGACGACACCCAGCTCGATGCCCCGATTTCCTCGGGGTCGGTCCACTATGAGGCCGTCGTCGTCCTCCCGTGTTCGATGAACACGCTGGCCCGCATCGCCCACGGGTTCACCAACACGTTGATCGCCCGATGCGCTCACGTCGCCCTGAAGGAGCGCCGGAAGCTGGTCGTCTGTATCCGGGAGACGCCCCTGTCGGTCCTGAACCTCGAGAACGCCCTGCGGGTCGCCCAAGCCGGCGGCATCGTCATGCCGATGACCCTCAGCCTGTATTTGGGGTCAGACTTGGACGGCCTGCTCCGGGCCTACGCCCTGCGGATCCAGTCGGTCCTGGGCTGGCGGACGCCGGACCTGTGGCGGCCCGAGGAGATGGAGGGGTAGGCGGCCGGTGCCGGGTCTCGGGTGCCCGGTCCCAGGTCCCGGGGGTCCGGAAGACAGGCGGCTTGCTATCAAACGCGCACATGGGGTTTGCATCGTGCATCCCGCGTCTCTTATTCTTCCCCCTCGCCACCTCGTCTCGGGACGAGAAGCGCATGTTCCCGAATCGACCCTTTCGGCTTCTGTCGGTCTTATCCGTCATGGCCGGCCTGGGGCTCTCGGCCCTTTCCCCCATGCCGGCCGGTTCGGGCCCGGCGTCTCCGACGCCAGCGCCCTCCGAGAAGACCGATGCGCCGGCCTTCGTCCTGCTTCTTCCCTTTGAAAATCGTACGGGTCGGCCGGACCTGTTCTGGCTCGGGGAGGCCATCGTCGAGGTCGTCGGTCACAACGTCGAGCTGGACGGACCCTACGTCATCCCGCCTCACTGGACCCGACGGCAGGTCTTCGAAGCCCACGGCTTTACCTATCCGCTTCCCCTTTCGCTCCCGACGGCCTTATGGCTGGCCCGGCAGAGCCAGGCGGCCCTGCTCGTCACGGGGTACTACCGGTCGTCCGGCGAGAAGGCCTCGGACCTGACGATTACCGTCCAGATGGCCGACCCGGCGGCTCGGCGGCCCCTGGAGCAGTGGTCGGTGCAGGGCACCCTGGCGGGGTTTCCCGACTTGCTTCAAAGGCTCCTGGAAACTCTGCGCTCCCGGCTGGCTCGAGCCGGCATCCCGGCCCGGGTCGCCGACCGCTTCTGGCCGTCCGTCCCGATGGAGTCGTTCGAGCCTTACGTCAAGGCCCTCTGGACGGACCCGCCGAGCGACCGCTTCGACCGACTCGTCCGGCTGGCGACCCTGGCCCCGACTTTCGAGGACATCCGATGGGCGCAGGTCTGGACGGCGATGGAACTGAACGGCCTGGACGACGCGGCGGCCGCCGCCCTGGACCAGTGGGTCCAGCAACGGTCCGCCCAGCCGATGGATCCCCAGGAACGCTTGTGGGTCGCCACATGGCACTACCTTCGCCAGCGTTGGCCTGTCGCCCTGCAGACCTTGCTGGACCTCTCGACGCAGGACCCCGGCCCGGTCATCTCGAACGACCTCGGCATCGTCCTGGCCGTCATGGGACAGACGGACCAGGCCCGATATTACATCGACCGAGCCTTGCGTCTCCGACCGGACGCCCCGGTCCTGGCCTGGAATCGCCTGATGTTAGCCCTACTGACCGAAGACTGGCCCTACGTGCGGGAAGCCGTCCCGACGCTGTGGCCGACGACGTTTCATCCGACCCTCCTGGTGGGCGCCGCCTGGGCGGCCGACCGGCTCCACGACCGGACGTCGGCCCAGTGGCTGTACCTGTGGGCCCAGAATGCCCTGGGGGGTCAGCTCCCGGAGGGTCCCGGGCGGAGCTGGGTCCACACGCAGTGGCGCTGGATCCCGGTCCGTACGCCCTACTGGGCCTACTGGCGACGGGAGGGTCCCCGGGAGGCCCTGAGCAACTCGGACACCGGCGACGACCCGGCCCAGGGCGGCGGGTGGACCCGGCCCGAAGAGCTCCACGCCTGGCTCGACCGCCTCATGCAGGTCAGTACCGGCCCCCGGGAACTGGACCGCCTGGAGGCCGTCCTCGGCGCCCTGGCCTGGGTATACAGAAAAACGGACCTGATATACTATGAAGCGCTTCTCCTGGACCGGCGGGGCGACCGCCAGGCCGCCTATGACCGGATGCGGCAGTACTACGAGGCGACCCATGACCCCCGGGCGCTTCAGTGGCTGGAAGCCCACCCGCCGCCGTCGGAAAAAGGCAATAAGGCCGTAAGGCAATAACAGAGCCGTTCGGTTGGTAAAACCCGCATGGATTCGGCTTTTCCGACCATTCGGAGAGGATGGTTTTTCAAGCAAAGGGCAATTCGGCAGTTCGGCAGTTCGGCCGAGCGTCCAAGAAGCCCTGCTATCCAGGGCTCTATCGGCCGACCGGCCCATCGGTCCAAGGTCGTGGATCGTCACTGCGTCACTTCGTCACTCCGTCACTTTGAAAAATCGTGCTTCCCGGGAGATGGGAAAGATTGTTCCGACGCCATTCTCACGAACCGAACGGCTCTGATAAATCCGACGGGACCGGGATCGGACCCTCGATATTAGACCACAGACCACGGACCCTGGACCATGGACCACGGACCATGGACCCCCGGGGGCCTAAGCCGGTCTATGGTCTGGGGTCTATGGTCCATGGTCGGATTTATGAGATCGCTTGTAGAAACGCTCGACCTTGACTGCCGTACCGCCCAAGAGTAGGGAGCGGCCGTGACTGGCTTTCGGATTCGCGTCCTGACGGCCGGGGAGTCCCACGGCCCGGCCCTGGTCGCCGTCGTCGAGGGCTTCCCGGCCGGCGTGCCCGTGGACCTCGAGCGCATCCAGCAGGACCTGCGTCGGCGGCAGGTCGGCATCGGCCGGGGCGCCCGGATGAAGATCGAACGAGACGAGGTCCGCTTCCTGGCCGGCGTCCGCTTCGGCCGCACGCTGGGGAGTCCCCTGGCCCTGCTCATCGAGAATCGGGACTGGGTGAACTGGCAAGAGGTCATGGACCCCTGGGCGGCCGAGCCCCCGCCGGCGGCGCACAAGCGTCGGGTCATTCACCCCCGGCCGGGGCATGCGGACCTGGCGGGCGGCCTGAAGTTCGGGCACACGGACCTGCGGAACGTCCTGGAGCGGGCCAGCGCCCGGGAGACGGCCGTCCGGACGGCCGTCGGAGCGCTGTGCAAGGGCTTCCTGGCATTGTTCGGCGTGGACGTCCGGGGCCACGTCCGGCGGATCGGCGGCGTCGGCCTCCCCCCGGACCAGACCGTCGAGTGGGACGTCATCCGGGGTATCGACCCGATGGACCCCCTGCCCTGCGTCGATGCCCAGGCCCGCCAGGCGATGATCGAGGCCGTCGAGGCGGCGGGACAGGCCGGGGACACCCTGGGCGGCGTCGTGGAGGTCATCGCCGTCGGCGTGCCCCCGGGCCTCGGGAGTTACACCCACTGGGACCGGCGGCTGGACGCTCGCCTGGCGGCGGCCCTGATGTCGATCCCCTCCGTCAAGGCCGTCGAGGTCGGAGACGGCATCCGCGCCGCCGACCTCCCCGGCAGTCTGGTCCATGACGAGATCTTCTACAGTCCCGAGCAGGGCTTCTACCGCCTGACGAACCGGGCCGGCGGCCTCGAGGGCGGCGTGACGAACGGGGCGCCCGTCGTCGTCCGGATTTACCTCAAGCCCCTGGCGACGCTCCGGAAGCGCCTCCGGACCGTCAGCATCGAGACCGGCGAGCCCCACGAGGCGGCCTTCGAGCGGTCCGACGTCTGCGCCGTCGTCCCGGCCGTCGTCATCGCCGAGGCCCTCGTCGCCTGGGTCCTGGCGGACGCCTGGCTCGAGAAGTTCGGGGGCGACTGCCTGGACGACGTCCGGGCCGCCTACGAAGCCTACCGCCGGCGCCTGGGCCTCCTGAGGTCGGACAATCGGCCATAGAGGAGAATCCATCGAGTCCCCCTCATAGACTTAGGGACTTACAAGCGTCCGTTGGCCCAGAAAAAAGAAGATGAGATGAGGGCTCCTCTCATACCCCTGGCATCGGGGGAATTAGGGATAAACCATCAGTTCCCTGACTCACTGGACGCTCCATGATCAATCGCATATCATGTGATGAACCTCTCTATTGATGGACGATTATGAAAGCGAAGTCCTCTTTTATTCAGCGACTGCGGCGGGATCCGGACCTCCGAGAGGAGGTCCGACGCCTCATCTTGACTGACGAGCTCTTGGCCCTTCCGGCGCGGGTGGAAAGCCTCCGAGCCGAGATGCACGAGGAATTCCGACGTGTCTGGGAGGTCATCGGACAGTTAGCGGAAGCCCAGCGAAGGACAGAAGTCCGCCTGGAGAGCTTGGCGGCTCGCGTGGAAGAGCTGGCAGAAGCCCAGCGAAGGACAGAAGTCCGCGTGGAAGAGCTGGCAGAAGCCCAGCGAAGGACAGAGGTCCGCGTGGAAGAGCTGGCAGAAGCCCAGCGAAGGACAGAGGTCCGCGTGGAAGAGCTGGCAGAAGCCCAGAAGCGAACCGAGGCGCAGGTCGCCTTACTCCGCAAAGACCTGGGCCGTTTGGCTAATATCGTGGGCATGAGCGTCGAAGAGGAAGCCGGAGACGTCGCTGGAGGTGTCTTCCGGCGCCGGGGATTCGCGTTACTGGAAGGCCCTTGGGCGATTGAACTGGACGGCGACCTCGACGTCGTCTTTCGGGTCCAGCGAGATGACGAGGCTCCTTTTTACGTCCTTATTGAGGCCAAGCTTCGACTTCATGAGGCGGATGTACGGAAGTGGTCCGAAAAGTTGGGAGACCCGGCTTTTCAGGAGCGGCTCCGGGCCCAGGGTATCGAGGGCCGGGCGGTCCCCTACGCGTATGGGATGAGGGTATACAAGGGTGCCGTGGAAGCGGGTATCGACCTTGGTATCGGCATCATGGGACCTGATGGGGAACTCGCCGCACCGAAGAAATTCATCGACATCGGCTGAAGCCGGAAGCTAAGTTGTTAGCAGTCGGTTGGATATATAGGGCCGACGGCCGTACCCGGGATAATGGCCAGGGGGCATGGGGAGTTCGGCAAGCGACGGAGCGGCATTCCCGTGGGGCGGGGGTGGGCGGTGGAGGACTTGAACCTCCGGCCTTCGGCTTGTAAGGCCGACGCTCTACCGCTGAGCTAACCGCCCCCAATATATTAGCACAGCCGTTCGGCCCGGGAGAATGGCGTCGGGACAACCTTTCCCATCGCCCGGAAAGCACGATTTTTCAAAGGGACGGAGGGATGGAGTGATGATATAAGGATGATCCCGACCGGCCCATCGGCCCAAGGCCATGGCTCGTCACTTCTTCGTCACTCCGTCACTTCGTTACTCCGTCCCTTTGAAAAATCGTCCGCCCCGAAGGGTCGGAAAGGCTGAATCCATACGGGTTTCCACGGGCCGAACGGCTCTGATTAGACCGTGAAGGGAATCGCCGCCCCCCTTCATGCCCATGGTCCCGGCAGGTCCAAGGGGCTCCGTCGTAAACGGGCCAGGGTTGCCTCGTCAGTCCAGTCGATGGTCAGGGGCGTGATCGACACGAAGCCTTCGGTCACGACGTGGACGTCCACGTCGGCGCCTTCCTCCCATTCGGGTTCCCCCCGGGAAATCCAGTAGTACGTCTCCCCTCGGGGGTCCGTCCGCGCCAAGACCTGATTCGGGTGAAGGCGGGTGCCGAGCCGCGTCCACCGAAGGCCCCGTGGGGGATGGACTCGAGGCCAGTTGATGTTGAAAAACACCCGGGGGCTTCCGATTGCCCGCAGGGCCGGTAGCGCCGTGTTGAGCCACCGGGCCACCGTCAGGAAGCGCTCCCACGTCGCCACGTCGGGGGCCAGCGAGACGGCGATGGAAAAGATCTTGTGGATGGTCCCCTCCATCGCCCCGGCGACCGTCCCCGAGTAGGTCACGTCCTCGGCCAGGTTCCAGCCGGCGTTAATACCGGAAATGACGACGTCGGGCCGGTCCGGCAGGATTTGCCACAGGGCCAGGTTCACGCAGTCCGTCGGGTTGCCCTCGACGCTGAAGCACCGTTCATGAATCCGGTAGGTCCGGAGGACATGCCGGAGGGTGATGGCATGGCCGACGGCACTGACCTCCCGGTCCGGGGCGACGATCCAGACCTCGTGCTCGGCCTGAAGGACCTCATAGAGGGCCTGAATCCCGGGGGCCCGATAGCCATCGTCGTTGACCAGCAGGATCCGCACGGTTTCACTCCATCCTCGGATGGGCAGACGGCGCGAGACGGACGGGGAATCCGTCCCTGGCCATCCACGACTTGGCCTATTATAGACGAAAGGGCACGGGCCACGGCACGAACGCGGAGTGGGCGCTCAGGACGAAAGGCCCTCCCCTCTGCATTTCACGATTTACGATCCGGAGGGGCTTCCGGGGGACTGGCGGAGGCGGGATGAAAGACGCATAATGTCCGACGGACACCGGGGGCGTCGATGCACGTTCAGGTTCGGTGGATGGCCGTCTTGCGGGACCGGATGGGCGAGGCCGTCACGGTCGTCGAGCTCCCGGACGGGGCCCGGGTTCGAGACCTCCGAGCCTACCTGGAGGCGTGGCGGCCCGACTTGCGGCTTTACTGGGCGCGGGTCCGCTGGGCCCGGGCAGACGCTTACATCGACCGGGACGATGAACCCTTACGGGACGGGGAGGTCCTCTATGCCATTCCGCCGGTCAGCGGAGGCCTATGACCTGTACTTGACGGAAGAGGCCCTTTCGTTGGACGCCGTGTTCGAGCAACTTCGGATGGCCGAGGTCGGCGGCATCGCCCTCTTTGTCGGGACGGTCCGGTGCTTTGCCGAGGGCCAGACGGTCGAGGGCCTTCACTACGAGTCCCATACACACCTGGCCTTAAACGAACTCGAGCGAATCGCCCAGACGGCCCTCCGTCGGTGGCCAGTCCGGCGCTTGGCGGTCCACCACCGGCTCGGTGACCTGCGGGTCGGGGACGTGGCCGTCATCGTCGGAGCGGCCGCCGCCCATCGGGTGCCGGCCTTCGAGGCCTGCCGTTATGTCATCGACGCCCTCAAGCAGACTGTACCTATCTGGAAGAAAGAGTACTTCGCCACGGGCTACCGTTGGGTCGCCGACCCGGCCGAGGGCTCGACGACAGGAGACGGGGAAGGGTAGGGAGATAGGCAGGTCGGCAGATGGGCAGATGGGCAGATGGGCAGGTCGGCAGGTGGGCCAGTGGGCAGGTCGGCAGATAGGAGGAGGGGGTAGGGGCAAGCCTTGTGCCTGCCCCAAAATGGGGCGATAGGAGGCGGGCAGATAGAGAGGTAGGGCGCTATTCGCCACTCGCCGTTCGCGATTCGCCGAGCACCCGATGGCAGGAGCATCGAAATGGACGACGTACGGCCCGAAACGCAGCGTCTGGAAACTTCATCGGGTTTCGAGGAAGAACCTATCACCGTCCCGGAAGAACCGACCGAGCGGCTGACGCCGCCTCGGGTGATCGTCCGCTTTTTCGTGATCCCCCTCCTGCTGGTCCTGGCCGTATTGGGCCTTTATGTTTTCTTCGGGTGGCTCCTGGGGACGCAGAAGTCGCCGGAAGACCTTCTGAAGGACCTGCGGAGCGCCTATCCATCGACCCGGGAGCACGCCCTGTACGACCTGACGTATACGATCCAGACCCGCCCCGAGATTCGGAACGACGACCGTTTCCTCCAAGCCCTCATGGAGCAGTATCGACGACGGCAGGAGTTCCGCCCGGAAATCCGAGTCTACCTGGCCTTGGCCCTCGGGCAGATGGCCCGCCCTGAGAGCCTGCCCGTCTTGCGGGAGGGCCTGGAGGACTCGGACCCCCGGATGGTCTTCTATACGATCTGGGCCATCGGCCGGATCGGTCGGCCTGAGACCGGCGCCTGGCTGGTCCCCTTCGCCGAGCACCCTGACGACGGTATCCGGGAGATGGCCGTCTATGTCCTGGGCAACCTGCGGTATGCACCGGCCCGGGACGTTTTGGTCCGACGCCTGGACGACACGAACCCCTCGGTCCGGATGAATGCCGTCCTGGCCCTGGCCCAGCTTCAGGCCCCGGAGGCCCTCTCGGGCCTGCGTCAGCTCTCCCGACGAGATTACCTGATGGGGCTTCCCCGGATAGATGCGACCAAGGCCGAGGGCATCCTGCTGAACGTGATTCAGGTCGCCGACGCCTATGCGGCCGACCCCGAGCTCCGGCAGAACATCGAACGACTGGCCCGGTCGGACGAGAGCCTGAAGGTCCGGCATGCGGCCCTGGACTGGCTCCGGCGTCACGGCTCGTGACGGCATTCCGAGGGCTACTTCCCACTGCCCATGCGTCGAACTGCCGAGTTTCCGAAATCCCGAATCGCTGAGGCCCCTATGCGGGACGTCTTGTTACGGGCTTGCCGTCGGGAGCCCGTGCCGTACACGCCGGTTTGGTTCATGCGGCAGGCCGGTCGGGCCCTGCCAGAGTACCGACGTTTACGGGAGAAGTATAGCTTCGCCCAGCTCCTGCAAAATCCCGACCTGGCCACCGAGGTGACCGTCCTGCCCGTCCGACGCCTGGGCGTCGACGGTGCCATCCTGTTTGCAGACCTCGCCACGCCGCTGACGGGGACGGGGGTTCGCTATGCCGTGCGCGACGCCGAGGGCCTCGTCGTCGAGACCCCCATCCGGACGGCGGCGGACGTCCGGCGCCTGCAGGTTCCGGAGCCGGCCGAGAGCGTGCCCTACGTCCTCGAGACGGTCCGCCGGTGTCGGCAGGTCCTGGACGTGCCCCTCATCGGCTTCGTCGGGGCGCCCTTTACGGTCGCCACGTATCTCGTCGAAGGCCGGACGGGTCGGGACTATCATGCCACGCGGGCCTTCATGTATCGGGACCCGGCGCGGTGGCACGCCCTGATGACGTGGTTGACGGCCGTCCTGACGAAGTATGCCGTCGCCCTCGTCGAGGCCGGCGTTCAGGTCGTGCAGGTCTTCGATAGCTGGGTCGGCGCCCTATCGCCGTCGGCGTATCAAACCCTCGTCTTGCCCTATGTCCGCCAGCTCATTCAGGCCATCCAAGCCCGGGGCGTCCCGGTCATCCACTTTGCGACCGGGACGGCCGGGCTCCTGCCCCTCCTGCGAGAGGCCGGAGGGGACGTCATCGGCGTGGACTGGCGGGTCGCCATCGACTGGGCATGGGCGCAGGTCGGGCCTGACGTCGGCATCCAAGGGAACCTCGACCCGGCCGTCCTGCTGGCCGACGTCCCGACGATTCAGGCGGCGGCGCAGGACATCCTCGACCGGGTCGGCGGCCGGCCCGGCCACGTTTTCAACCTCGGCCACGGCGTCCTCCCCCAGACGCCCGTCGAGCACCTGCAGGCCCTCGTCGATTGGGTCCACGAGCGGACGAGGGCGTAGTCCGGTCTTGGGTCCAACACCGACCGCCGAATTGGATTACCGCTGAAGGACCACGACGGTTTGGGTCCACCGGTCGTGGGGAAGCCGACGGCCCCACAGGAAGGGGATGATAAGACCCAGGCCGACGGGCAGGACGAGGAGGACCAACAAGACGGCCCGGACCAAGGCTCGCCAGAAGGGCGGTGGGACACCCGTGTCGACGTCGACGACGGCCGTCTGGGTCAGCCAGTTACCCGGCGTGCGGCCCCGGCCCAGCGCCCAAAAGAGGCTCAGGTAGAGGGCAAACACGAGGACTTCCAGGCCGCTGAGCCGCAGGTAGTTGATGCGCAGGAGCGTCCGGTAGGGCGACTCGACGACGACCGTCCCGGGTTCGGCCCGGACCCGACCGATGGGCGTTTCAACGGTGACGTGCGAGCCCTGGGCCTCGACCTTCGCCAGGGGGGTCTCCATCTGGACGAAGGGGGACGTGGACATCGATTCCGCCGATACAGACCCCGGCGTTACCGGCGGGGGTTGCCAATGGACGAACCAGGGCCGCAGAAGCCAGCCGACCAAGAGGCCAAAGCTCGTGCTGAAGATCAGGACGTCCATGTAAAAGCTGATGAGCCGCCGCCACCAGGGGCTGGGCCGGTAGAAGGGGCGCACGTCCGGAGAGGCCTGCATGGGCGGCTCGGCGTCACCCGTCGGGGACGGAAGGGTATAGACGGTCACCGGCTGGGCAATCCCCTTGAACACGAAGGCACCGACCCGCTGGACCGGTCCGCCTTCCCAGCGACCCACGTGGTAGGCCGCTTCGGTCAGACAGACGGCTCCACCCCGGACGCCCTCGGCCAGCCGGAAGGCCAGGTTGACGGCGTCACCGTGGACGTCCCCTTCGGCGTCCACGCCGGCCTCGCCGACATGGACGGCTACCCGGATCGGGAGGGGGCCGACCCCCGGCAGGGTCAGGTCGCACCGGTGCCGCAGGGCGTCGGCGGCTCGGACGGCGTCAGTGACCGTCGCAAACACGCTGAGCGTGCCGTCCCCCAGGGTCTTGACCAGACGCCCCCCGTACTCTCGGACGACGGCCCCGACCTCGGCATGATGACGGGCGATGAAGGCTTCGAGGTCCTCTCGGTCAGCCCGGCCGGCGGCCTCTGTAAACCCCTGGAGGTCAGTCACGACGATGGCCAAGATCCGGTGCTCCATAGGCCACCGCCTCTAACCTCAGGATACAAGATGCAGGCCACAAGATACAAGGCAGATGGGCAGTCGGCAGGTCGGCAGATGGGGGGAGATGGGCTAGTGGCCAGACCGGCGTCTATCCTCCTGCTCTTAGCTCTTTGCCCTTTACCGGCAGTCATGCCGGCGTCGACCCCAGAGTATCGACCCTCATCCTAAAGTTCGTCGTAGCGCCATCCATGGCGCGTTTTATCCAGTGCGGCGATGAATCGCCGCACTACGAACCCCGGCTTTGGGAAGAGTCTCTCTTCCCCTTTTCATCTCACTTTTTGCCTCCCGAACAGCTCTGTTAACAGAACCGTTCGGTTCATGAGAATGGCGTCAGAACAATCTTTCCCATCCCCCGGAAAGCACGATGTTTCAAGCATTTGGCAGGTGGGCAGGTGGGCAGATGGGCAGATGGGCCGTCGGCAGATAGGCAAGTCGGCCGATGGGCCGGTCGGGCGACTGCCCATCTGCCAACCTGCCGATTGGCCCATCTGCCGAGTGCTTGAAAAATCGTGCTTTCGTGGAGGTGCCCTTTCCGCTTCCCATCGCACTTCTCACCTCCCGAACGGCTCTGTTAAACTATGGACCATGGCCATAGGCGGTAGAATCATCCAAGGTTCTAAGCCACCATCTCAAGACGGGGTCAAGACGAGGAGACCTCAGTTTGCCCAGGCAAGTCGATGGTCTATTGTCTATGGTCGAGGGGGACACCGGCATGACGGCCGGCAAAGAGCAAAGAGCAGGAAGATAGGCGCCGGTCTGTCCCCCTTGTCCATCTGCCGACCTGCCGACTGCCGACCTGCCTATCTCACTACCTTGTATCTCGCATCCTGCATTTGACGCATTCGGGAACGTCCGATGGCGGATGAAAAGAAAGTCTGTTCGGCCTTGTGGGACCTTATCCAGACGGTTGCCTTCCTTCGGGGACCCTCGGGCTGTCCCTGGGACCGGGCCCAGCGGCCGGAGGACCTGCGGGGTTCGGTCATCGAAGAAGCCTACGAGGTCGCCCACGCCCTGACGGAAGGCTCGCCGGAAGCCCTCTTAGAAGAATTGGGCGACCTCCTTCTGCAGGTCGTCTTTTTGGCCCGCATCTTCGAGGAACGGGGCGTTTTCACGATCGCCGACGTGGCCGAGCGCCTCGTCGATAAGCTGAAGCGGCGGCATCCTCATGTCTTCGGCGACGTCCGGGCCGAGACACCCGAGGAGGTCCTCCGCCATTGGGAAGCCCTGAAGGCCCAGGAGCGGGGCCACCGGCGACTGTCCGACCGATTCCGGCACATCGCCCCCCACCTGCCGGCTTTGGCCGAGGCGTGGGCCATCCAACGGAAGGCCGCTCAGGTCGGCTTCGACTGGAAGGACTGGCGGGACATCGCCGCCAAGGTCCGGGAGGAACTCGCCGAGCTGGAACAGCGAGCCGAGGCTGGACCCGAGGCCCGCGTGGAGGAGGAGGTCGGGGACCTGCTGTTTGCCGTCGTGAATCTGAGTCGCCGTCTGCGGGTCAACCCGGAGGTCGCCCTGAAGGAGGCGAACCGTAAGTTCATCCGACGGTTCGCCTACATCGAGGAGAAGCTGGCCGAGCGGGGCCTCCGGCCCGAGCAGGTGAGCCTGGAGGAGATGGACCGCCTATGGGAAGAGGCCAAACGGCGGGAGAAGGTCACGACGTCCTGAAGGTCCGGCCGACGCGCCTTCGCCACGTCGAGCCCCTGGGGTGGGCCGTCTGCGCCGTGGCCCTCGTCTTGGGAGTCGCGGGCCTGAATTCGGGCAACAACATCCTGTACCTCATCACGGGCTTCTTGCTGGCGGCCGTCGTCGTCTCGGGTCAGGTCTCCCGCCGTTCGCTTCGGAGCCTCCGTCTGCATGTCGACCTCCCGGCGGAGGTCTGGGCGCGGGAACCCACGCGGGTCCGCCTGCACGTGGGGAATGCGAGTCGGGTGTGGCCCCTGATCCACATGGAACTGTTTGTCGAATGGCAGGGTCCCTTGGACCGGCCCGAGAATGCCTACCGGCGGAGTGCCGGGTACCGCCTCGAGCGGGCGCTCCTGCTTCCGGGTCAACGACGGAAGGTCCACCTCGTAGGTGCCTTTCCGGAACGGGGTCGGTACCGCCTCGAGCGGGTCCGGGTCGGCTCCCGGGGTCCCTTCGGCTGGTTTTACCGATGGGGGTGGGTCGAACCCCGTCGGGAGGTCGTCGTGTATCCCCGACGGTGGCCCGACTGGGAGACGGAAGCGGCCGCCTGGGTTCGACGGCCGACCCCGGTCGCCCGACCCCATGCCGCGGCCTCGGAAGACTTTTACGGCCTGCGGCCCTATCAACCTGGCGATCCCCTTCACTGGGTCCACTGGCCGAGCCTGGCCCGGACGGGAAGTCTGCAAGTGCGCCAGTGGGCCCTTCAAGAAGACCCGACCCTGTGGATCGTCCTGGACCGCCGGATGGAGCCGGCGGCCCTGGAGCGGGCCCTCTCGTGGGTCGCCACAGGGCTTTGGCACTTAACTACTCGGAAAACGCACGTCATGTTCTGGACTCAGGGATGGGGACCCGCCGCCGTTCGCCCGCGGTCGGCCTTGCACGCCGCTCTGACCTACCTGGCCCTCGCCCAGCCGGCGTCTCAGCCGCTTTCGGCCCACGTCCCGGCCGAATCGGCCGGCGTCTGGGTGAGTGCCCGTGCCTATCCGCCGCCCTCGGACCATTGGTACTGGGTCCCCGTCGAACGATGGATGCCCCCAGAGAGGTCGGGTCATGACGGCGACCGCCCTCCCGACGCTTAAGGCTCGCTCGGTCCGGTGGGTCTTGTGGCTCCCGGCGTTCGTCATCGCCGTCGGATACATCATCGCCAAGATCTCGCCCTTCGCGTGGCTCCTCCTGATCGGCCTCGGGCTGACGCCCCTGGCCCGCCGGACGCTCTTGGCCAACCCCAAGCTCTGGGAGGTCGCCAGCGCTCTATATCTCCTCTTCTTCTGGGCCGACGTCTTCCTCGTGTCCCGCCACATGGGGATCGCCCTGACCCACCTCCTGACCTTTCTCATCATCGCCCGGAGCTGGACGCCGGACACGCCCCGCACGGTCGGTCAGCGGCTGGGCCTGGTCTTTGCCCTGTGGGTCGTCATCGGGGCCGCCAACAACGACGCGTACTACATGAGCGTTTCACTGGCGGCGCTGGTCGCCTTCCTGTGGGCTCTGATGGCCTTCCAAGTATGGCGGGACGGGACGCCTGAAGAGCCGGTGTATCGTCTTGGACCCCTGGCCGTCGGGATGACCCTGGGGGTGGCCGTCCTGGGTGCCCTGATCTTCTTAGTCCTGCCCCGGTCCCATTTCGGATTCCTTTACACGGACCGGATGACCCTCCAAGGAGAGGGCTGGACGGGGCTGTCGGACCGGATCGACCTGGGGAGTATCACCCGCTTGAAGCAGGACGCCCGCGTGGCCTTCCGGGTCTACCTGCGGCCGGGGTCTTTGCTCCCGGAGGCGTTGTACTGGCGGGGGTTGACCCTGGACGTCTTTGACGGCCGCCAGTGGCGGTCGTCGGACCCGGGTCACCCGCGGCCGATCCTCCGGACTTCCGTAGGTCTGTGGGGTCTGGAGATACCCCAACCGTCTCTGGCCTTGAAGGGTCAGGCCATCGACCAGGAAATCTGGCCGGCCGGGGAGGAACCGGCCCTTCTGCATTTATCTCAACCCCTGATCGTGGCCGTCCCCGGCCGGCTCGCCCTGCGGGTCGCCCCGGGCCTGACCTTCCCGGCGACCCGCGTGCGGTCTTATACGGTCCGGTCCCTATGGATCCGTCCCCCGCGGGGTCGGTACGCCGTCGGGCCAGACCCGTGGGCTTCCGACAAAGAATGGCACATGGGACGATGGCTGAGCTTACCGAGTTTCACATCCCCCGCCGTCCGCCGGTTCGCTGTCGAATGGACAGCCGGAGCAACGTCGGCTATCGAAAAAGCTCACGCCATCGAGCAGGCCTTCCGCCGGCACTTCCGCTATACGACGGTCAATCTGGCCGGTAATTCGGCCGACCCCATCGGGACGTTCCTGACCCGGACCCGGGCCGGCTACTGCGAGTACTTCGCCTCGGCGATGGTCCTGATGCTTCGCACCCTGGGCATCCCGGCCCGGGTCGTCATCGGCTACCACGGCGGCCAGTGGAACGACCAGGGCGGCTTCTGGGAGGTCCTCCATCAGGACGCTCACGCCTGGGTCGAGGTCTGGGACGACCGGGCCGGCCTGTGGGTCGCCTTCGACCCGACCCCGCCGGCCGTCGCCCCTGTCAGGTCAGGGGTCACAGGTTGGCTCCGCCGGCTCCGAGAATGGCAGTCGGCCATCGCCTTCTGGTGGGACCGCCAGGTCATCCTGTACTCGGCTCGGGAGCAGTGGGAGCTGGGCCAGGGTCTCTTCGAGGGCTTGGAACGCTGGCTCCGCCGGCTCCGGTCCTCGATCCCATCCTGGCGACCGGAGGCCGGCCGACTCTTCCGGCGGGAAACGGCCTGGGCCGTCGGCCTGGCCCTCGTGGGCCTCGTCGGCCTCCTCTGGCTGTGGCAGAAGCGAGCCGTCTGGCTCGGACGTCTGCGGGGCCGGACTGTATCGCCGTGGCAGGACTATTATGTCCTCCTGCGATGGGTCGAGCGCTGGGCCGGGCCCCGGCGGCCGTCCGAGACACCGATGGCCTACATCCGCCGAGCGCAGACCCGCCGACCGGAGATCGCCGCTGACCTCCAAGAGGCCACCCGGGTGTTCTACGACCTCCGGTTCCACCGGGCCTCCCCCGAGGCCGTCCGTCAGCTCCGGGCCCTTGTCCGGACTCGCATTCGGCGAGCCCCGTCGAAGAATGGATGTTAGACCCTGGGTGCCCGGTACTGGGTGTCGAGTCCGCCCCCCAAACCCGACACCGGCTACATAAACATCCAGCCGGCGATCACGCCCAGCCCAAAGGTGACCGCCCCCAGGAGGAGAGGAACCCGGCTGTTCCCAAGCGCCACCCCAAAGATGAGGAGACAGGGAAGACTGACGACCGGAAGCGTGATCAGAAGGGCGGCGGCCGGACCGGTCAAGCCCCGAGCCGCCAGGACGGCGGCAACGGGAATCTCAGTCCACGTCGCCACCATCAGGACTGTCCCCAAGCCCGCCGCCAGCAGGATCCCCGGGACAGTGTTCGTAAACACCGAAGGCACAAAGGCGACGATGGCCCCCGCCCCGAGGCTCCCGACCATCAGGAGCGGGACGACGACCCGGGCGACTCGCCAGGTGCTCCAGAGCCAAGCTCGGATCAGCCCCACCGGCGTGACGGCCAGCTCCCCGACCGGCTCGAATCGCAAAAGCCGGCTATATCGATTCAACAAGCTTGCGACGAGGCCTCCGATCCCACGGAGCGGTACATCCGAAGCGACCCGCCAGGGAAGTCGGGCCGCAACGGTAGCGACCAAATACGTCGTCAGGAAGACGAGGAAGGCCCCGCCCAAAATCCTGAGCAAGGCGTAAGGCCGGGGGAGAAGCGTGGCCGCCAAAAAGAGAGTCGTGACGTTCAAGGCCGGCGACGCCAGTAAAAAGGCCGTCGATGCGACCAAAGAATTTTCCGTCCGACCGGCCTTATAAATCGAGGCGGCAATCGGAGCGGCACAGCAGGAGCAAAAGGGCTGAGGGACGGCGTAGGCGACCCCGCCCAGGAGCGCCCGAAGCCGACCCGCCCCGACGGGATGGATCCAAGAGCTGAAATAGAGGGGAATCGCCACGACGCCCAGGCCCGCCCACAGAAGGGCCAGGAGGGTCGCATGCCAGACCATGGCCCAGTAGTTCACGGCGATCGCCACCGGCCGTAAAAGTAGGGGCGTCCCGGCCAGGGGCAGAAGCTCAGCTTGGCCGGGTAACTGGCCGGGGCTCAGCCCCAATGCCCCGATGCCCATCTGGCCCCGTTCGACGATTCGGACCGCCGCCACGCCCCGGTAGAGGAGCAGGGTGTCGGCCGCCAGGAGCACCGCCAGAGCCAGGATGACGGCCTTCCCGACCGACCGGAGACGCGCCCTGTCGAAGCCCCCCGCCGTCTCGGCCCTCTGTAGGGAAGAGTAAGCGAGGACCAGCCCCATACATCCAAGGATCAGCCCTCCGAGATGAAGCTCGCTCAAGGAAACCCACGGAGTCTTCACGGCGTACTCTGGAAGAAGAAACCCCCGCCGGATGTCCACAAGAGTCAGCAACGTCATGCCCAGAGAAGCCAAAAACAAGACCCACACCGCCCCATAGGCCCGGCCCGACCGACGGGAAATCCCTTCTGTCCCCATCGCTCGACGTCCCTCCTCGGTCCGAAGTGGCTCGTAAGGCTTTGTCCACAGGGCCGCTCGGTTCGAGAGAATCCGGATGGATCCAGATTTTTCCGACCCCGCGAGGAATCGGTGTCCAGTGCTGGATGTTAGTTAGGCGTTAGGTCCTTTTCAAGTACCCGGCATCTAAACCCCGTATCCGTACTGCCTCATGATGCGACGGACCTCCTCGTCGGTCACCGGCGAGAAGTCCCGGTAGAACTCGCCGACGGCACCGAATTGAGCCGGGATCAGTAAAGCCACGACCTCATCGGCGACCGCCTGAAGCTTCTCGATGGTCTCCGGGGGGCCCACGGGTACGGCAATCACGAGCTTCTTCGGCGCCTGCGTTCGGACCCACCGGGCCGCCACGAGGAGCGTCGCCCCCGTGGCGACCCCATCGTCCACGAGCAAGACGGTCCGACCCTCGAGTCGGTATTCCCGGTGCCCCCGGTAGAGGATCAGCCGACGCTCGATCTCCTTCATCTGAGCGGCCTTCTCTTTTTCGATGTACTCTTCGGGCACGCCGAGCGCCTCGATGACGTCCTCATTCAGGAAGACACTTCCGTCGTGCATGACGGCCCCGATGGCCAATTCGGGGTCGTAGGGCGCGCCCAACTTCCGGGGGACGACCACGTCGAGCTGGCCGCCGATGGCTCGAGCGATACCGTCGCCGATGACGACGCCCCCGCGGGGAATCGCCAGGATGACCAGGTCCTCGCCCCTGAATGGCTCCAGTCGTTCTGCGAGTCGCCGAGCCGCCTCGGCCCTGTCCCGGAAGACCATCGGCCCCCATCCCAAGAACCAGTCTCATCCATCCGACGGGACCAGGATCGGACCCTCGATATCCGACCACAGACCATGGACCACAGACCACAGACCATAGACCCATAGACCCCCTGGGCCCCAGCCGGTCCAAGGTCTATGGTCCATGGTCTGTGGTCTGTGGTCTGCGGTCGGATCGGCAGATGGGCAGTCGGCAGGTTGGCAGATGGGCAGTGGGCCGGTCGGGCGACGGGCGTCTATCCCCGGCCCACCGGCCGTCATGCCGGTGGCTTCCGGAGAGAGCCCGCCGTCCTGCGGGCGTCACCCTCATGCACCGCCCGTCCTGGCCGGGTCATCCGGAGGAAGCTTGAAACATCGAGGTCGCCGGGCCACCGTTTTCCCCGATGGGAGCCGCATTTCTCCCAACCGAACAGCTCTGCTAACGGTCCAAGGGCAGAGAGCATAGAGCCTCATTGCCGTTTGCGATACAGCCGTTCATCCCCACAGGTATGGGGACGACAGGCCTTACTGCCTTATTGCCTCATGGCCCTTGATCGCCTCGGCCAGGCAACGGGCCAGGACGGGAATCTGACGGGGTTCGACGGTGTGGACGTTGCAGACGAGCCGACCCTCCTCGACCCGGGCGATGACGGGCGGGTCTCCCCGGCGGAGGGCCTCGGCCCACCGATGGGCCGTCGGCGACCGAATCGCCACGGCCATCGAGGGGATCTCGGCGACGGGCGCCAGGCCGCCCCCCGCATAGGCCGTATCCGGGACGACTTCCACGGCCAAGCCCTCGACGGGACCCAGCGCCCGCAGGAGAAGCGTCCGAAGCCGTCGGGCCCGGGCCCGCAGACGCTCGACGGGCGTCGCCACCATCCGGACGGCCGGCAGGCGCTCATGGACGGTCGTCCGCAGGTGAAGGTCCAGGACGACGTCCAGGGCCAGGAGGGTCATCTTGTCGACCCGCAGGGCCCGGTAGAGGGGATGCTTCCGAAGAGATTCGCAGAGGCCATGCCGGCCGACGATGATACCCGCCTGGGGACCCCCGAAAATCTTGTCCCCGCTGAAGCACACGAGGTCACAGCCGGCTCGGACGGCCTCCTGGACGGTCGGCTCGTCTGGAAGCCGCCGCCGGAGCTCCGGGACGTCCATCATACCGGACCCCAGGTCCTCCCACAGGTAGAGGCCCCGTTCCCGGGTCCATCGGACGAGGTCGGTCAGGTCGGGGCGCTCCGTGAAACCGACGATGCGGTAGTTGCTGGGATGCGTCCGGAGGACGGCCACGGTCCGGTCGGTGACGGCCTGGATGTAGTCGGCCAGGCGGGTCCGGTTCGTCGTCCCGACCTCGACGAGGATGGCCCCGCTCTGGGCGAAGACCTCGGGGAGCCGGAACTTGCCGCCGATCTCGATGAGCTCGCCCCGGCTGACGAGGACCTCCCGGCCCCGGGCCAAGGCCGTCAGGATGAGCAGGACGGCCGCCGCATTGTTGTTGACGATGACGGCGTCCTCGACGTCCAGGAGCCACCGGAGCTTTTCGGCCAGGGGCTTCTCCCGATGACCCCGATGGCCCGTCGCCAGGTCGTACTCCAGGTTGAGGTAGCCGGTCAGGAGGGCCTGAAACCGGCGGACGACCTCGGACGGGAGAGGGGCCCGACCAAGATTCGTGTGCAGGACGACGCCCGTGGCGTTGATGACGGGCCGATAGGCCGACCCCAACCGCTGGCGGACGTAGTCGGGAAACTGCTCGACCAGGACGGCCCGGTCGACGGACGCCGGGGCTTCGGCGGCCCGGGCCCGCCAGGTCTCGACAAACCGACGGGCCAGGCGCTTGACGACCTCGGGCCGCAGGTCCCGCAGGTCGGCCTGGCGCTGACAGCTCTGGATGAGCTCGTGGACGGCCGGGAGCGACGGGGGCGTGCGAACTTCCTCGCTCATCGTCCGATGCCCGTGGCTTCCAGCCTACTACTTTGGGGTAGCCCGGGCAAGCGGGTAGATGGGCTGATCGCAGACCACAGACCATCGGCCATGGGACCATAGACCGAATGAACTCACCGGGATACCCCGTCTCGAAACGAAGCGAACCCGGCTTCCGAAACAAGTCGATGGTCGGTGGTCCGTGGTCTTTCATACCGAACACCCAACCCCCATCGGCCCAACTGCCGAACTGCCGAATTGCCTATCTGCCTCTTCCTCCAAGGCCTCCAGGATGGGGCACTCGCAGACGGGCCCCGCGCCCTCGCACCGGGCCATCAGCGTCTGCAGGGCCTGCCGCATGGCCTCCAGGGCCCGAATCCGGGCCTCGATGTCGGCGACTTTCGCCGCGACCCGCCGGCGGACCTCCCGCCGGTCGGCCCAGGGGTCCACCCGCAGGGCCAGGAGTTCGGCGATCTCCTGAAGCGAAAAACCCAGCCGCTGGGCCTGCTTGATGAACCGAATCCGTCGGACGACCCCGGGGTCGTACCGCCGATAGCCCGGCCCGTGCAGGGTCGGCCGCCGCGCCGGGGGCGGCAGAAGCCCCTGCCGCTCGTAGTACCGGATCGTATCGACCCGCACGCCGGCCATCCGGGCGACCTGGCCGATCGTCAGCGCCTTCATGGACGAACCTCCCATTCGGGGTGGCGTAACGGCGTAGCATCGTGACGGCGTGATAAGAGGCATCCCCCATTCAACGGTAGGCGTCGGGTCGTATCGGGGAAAGATCGGTCTGGACCCGACTCCAGGGTCCAGGGGACCCCGGCCCCCAACCCCCAAAGGGTTGACAAAGGGGATAGGGGTATTTAAGATGTAAGATGTAGGATGGAAGCCCTGGACGGAGGAGCGGTTTGGTCACGGTGATCGTGAGTCCGCACGAGTCGGTCGACAGTGCGTTGAAGCGCTTCAAGCGGAAGGTCCAAGAAGAAGATATCATGAAGGAAATCAAGAAGCACTCCGTCTACATGAAGCCCGGCGAACGCCGTCGGGCGAAAGAAGCCCTCGCCCGGAAACGCTTGCGCCGTCGTCTGCGACGGATGAAACAGCTCTCCAAACATACTTAACGGAGTTTTCCCCGCCAAGGCCCGCCATGATGCGATTCGGCCCGCCTTCGCTCATGGCGGGTTCCCCTATCCTATCAGAACCGTTCGGTTCGTGAGCATGGCGTCGGGACAACCTTTCCCAACGCTCGGGAAGCACGATGTTTCAAAGGGACGGAGTGACAAGCCAGGGCGATTTATGGTTCATAGCCGCATGGTCTCATGGCTCATGGCCCATGTTGGCTCATGGCTCATAGCTGATGGCTCATGGGACTATGAGCCGTGAGCCACGAGCTATGAGCCAATGCGGCTATGAGCCATGAGCCAATAAGGCCGAATCCATGCGGGCTTTCACGAACCGAAGGGCTTGACAACTCATTTCAAAACTCAGTCCCAGGTCCCGGGAGAGGCGAAAGACCGACCGGATTCTCCCGAACCGAACGGCCCTCTCATGCTGGAAGGGCCCCTTCCCTGCCGGGACGACGTAGGCTATCCTCTCTGCGAGGAGATCCATCGTGGGGTGGGGAAGGTCATGCGCGGTCCCGGCACGGTGGTTCGATGGTTGGGCCTCTGGCTGGGCGTCAACCTGCTTTTGAATGTCCCCTTCGCTCTGTGGTTCCCTGGGCCGCCGTACCGACAGCTGATCCTGGCCACCTGGTTGGCCCTGGGGACCGCCGTGGCCCTCCTCGGGGCGTATGTCGCCGTTCGGAAGGCGGGTCCGGTCTCTCGACCGGCAGGGCCCGGTCCTGAAGGGTCCTTCCTGTCGGGGGCCGGGGAGACGGCCCATCCGGCCCCGTACGAGACGGCCCTCCAGGCTTTGCTCCATGAGGTCCTCCACGAGATCAAGCAACCCCTGACGGTCGTGCAGGGGTACATCCAGCTCCTGGAACGCCAGGTCACCGACGAAGCCGCCCGGCAGGACCTCCAGACGGTGCGGGCTCAGCTTCAGCGGGTCTTCGACTACATTCAGGAGATTCGTCAGCATCCGGCCCAGGCCGTCTACGCGCCCGAGTGGACGGACCTGGGCGTCTTGCTGGAGCGCAACCTCCAGGCCTTCCGGCGACTGGCGGCCGCTCAAGACGTCTGGGTCGAGTTCGAGCGACCGAACCTGCCGCCGGTATACATCCGGGGCGAGGAGCTGGAACACGTCCTGTGGAATCTTCTGATGAACGCCCTCGAGGCCGTGAAGACGGTCCCGGTCGGGGACCGGCGGGTCGAAGTCCGTCTCACCCACTTTGCGCCCCTATGGGACCGGGACGCCGACACGGCCGCCGGACGGGTCCCCTGCGGCGTCGCCCTGGTCGTGCGGGACACGGGGCCCGGCATTCCGCCGGACCAGCGAACTCGGGTCTTCCAGCCCTTTTATACGACCCGGCCGGGGACCGGCCACTTCGGCCTGGGGCTGACCATCTGCCGCTACCTGGTCGAGAAAAACGGGGGCCGCATCGAGGCCCAGCCCGTCTCGCCGCGGGGCGTCGAGTTTCGCGTCTGGTGGCCCTGCGGGATGGCGCACCATCAACGGGCGATATGACGGAGCAGAAAGAACACGTTGGCCGGCCGCTCGGCCAGCCGCCGCATGAAGTAGGGGTACCAGTGCGTCCCATAGGGGACGTAGACCCGGAGCGTCCAGCCTTCCCGGACGAGCCGCTCCTGGAGGTCCCGCCGGATGCCGTACAGCATCTGGAATTCAAAGGCCCGCGGCGAAAGGCCCTTCCGACGGGCGTACTCGATGGCCTGGGCGATGAGGCGGGCGTCGTGGGTCGCAATGGCGTGATACTGGCCCGAGTCCAATAGGATTTCCATGAGGTGGACGAAGTTGGCGTTGACCTGCCGCTTGGTCGGAAAGGCGATGTCGGGCGGCTCCCGGTAGGCCCCCTTGACGAGGCGGACCTTGATACCCCGCCGGATCAAGGCCCAGACGTCCGATTCACTCCGGTAGAGATACGCCTGAATGGCCACGCCGACCCGGTCGAACTCGTCCCGCAGGCGGTGCACGATTGTCAGGGTGGCGTCCGTGTAAGCGCTACTTTCCATGTCGAACTCGACGTCCGTGCCGTACGCCTGGGCCTGCGCCACGATGGGGCGCACGAGCTCGAGACACAGCTCCGGCGAGAGGTCCAGGCCCATCTGGGTCAGCTTGATGGAGATGTTGCAGTCCAGGCCCCGTCGGTGAATTTCGTCCAGGGCCGCCCGATACGCCTGCTGAGCCTGCCGGGCTTCCTCGACCGAGTGGACGTTCTCGCCCAGGTAGTCTAAAGCCGCCTTGGCGCCTGCCTGCTGGAGGGCCTCGGCGACCTGCAGGGCGTCCTCCAGACGCTCGCCGGCCACAAACCGGCGGACCCATTGCCGGGACATGGGCAGACGGACGAGCCAGTCCTGGACCTGCGAATTCCGGCTGAGGTATAAAAAGAAGGACCGAAGCATCGCAGGGATCTCATACGGGTCTCACGAAAACTTCCGTGGCGCTCCGAACAGATCTATGATGCAAGATGCGGGATACGGGATGCAAATCCGTGAAGCCGTTCCCGGCGAGGAAGCCGGGCGACGGGCCGGTCCGGCGCTATTCGCCGGTTTTAACCGCCCCGTTATCAGAGCCGTTCGGTTGGGAGAAATACTGCTCCCATCCGGGAAAACGACGGCCCGGCCATCTCGATGTTTCAAGCTTGTTGTTAAGGATGACACCGCCATCCCTGGCGGTGTTCAGATGGGATCGACACGGCCAGGACGGGCGGTTCATGAGGGTGACGCCCGCAGGACGGCGGGCTTTCTATGGAAGCCACCGGCATGACGGCCGGTGTTCCGAGGATCGACGCCCGTCGCCCGACCGGCCCATCGGCCGACCTGCCCACCTGCCCATCTGCCTATCTGCCGACCTGCCCACCTGCCGACTGCCTGAAACATCATGCTTTCGTGGAGGTGCCCTTTCCGCTCTCCATCGCACTTCTCACCTCCCGAACAGCTCTGTTATATCGTTTACGATACCCTTCCCAAAACGATGCGGAGGCGTCCATGAGAAAGGTTTGCCTTTTCGCCTCGATCGTCCTGCTGGTCGGCGGGCTCGCCGACCGGACCGGATGGGCCCAGGTCGGGCGGGGGCCGGTCATCGACCTGTCGTATCCGTTCAGCGCCGAGACGATCTTCTGGCCGACCGAGGAGCGGGGCTTCGTCCTGGAAAACATCCACCGGGGCTATACGGAGCAGGGGTACTACTATACGGCCAACCGCTTCTGCACGGCCGAACACGGGGGCACTCACCTGGACGCCCCGATCCACTTCTATGAGGGCCGCTGGACGGCCGACGTCATCCCCCTGGACCGGCTGATCGGGCCCGGCGTCGTCGTAGACGTCTCGGACCGGTGCGCCGCCGACCGGGACTACCGCGTGCAGGTCGAGGACTTCCGCCGGTGGGAGAAGCGCCACGGACGCATCCCGACGGGCGCCATCGTCCTGATCCGCACGGGCTTCGGCCGCTACTGGCCCGACCGGAGGCAATACCTGGGGACGGACCGCCGGGGTCCCGAGGCCGTCGCCGAGCTCCACTTCCCGGGCCTGCATCCTGAAGCGGCCCGGTGGCTCATCGAACGGCGCCGCATCCGGGCCGTCGGGATCGACACGGCCAGCATCGACCATGGGCCCTCGACGAAGTTTGAAAGTCACGTCGTCCTGGCCGAGCACAACGTGCCGATCTTCGAGAACGTGGCGAACCTGGACCGACTGCCGCCCCGGGGCTTTACGGTCATCGCCCTGCCGATGAAGATCGAGGGCGGGAGCGGCGGCCCCCTTCGCATCATCGCCCTCCTGGGCCGGTAATCCGGCTGTTGCCGAATCCCGTCATCGCCCGTATCGGTCCCGGCCCCGCTCGCTCCCAGCGGGGCCGGGACTCCCATTCCGCATTTTCATCCTGCATCCTGCGTCTCACGCAAACCGCGGCGACCGGTCCCAGGGGACGTCGGCGACGCCGTGGACGGCGTTGACCCATCGGGCCAGCATGAACAGCAGGTCCGACAGTCGGTTCAGGTACCGCAGGACCCAGTCGGGCACCGGCTCCTGCCGATGGAGGGCGACGACCCGCCGTTCGGCCCGCCGGCAGACGGTCCGGGCGACGTGCAGGGCGGCGCTCACGGGGGCCCCCCCGGGCAGGATGAAGTACTGCATGGGCCCCGTCCGCTCCTCGCAGGCATCGATCCAGGCCTCCATCTCGGCGACCCGGTCCTCGGGCGGCGGCGGAAGCTGGCGGGCGTGGGTCGCCGCCACGGCCGGGTCCATCGCCAGGTAGGACCCGAGGACGAACAGGTCGTGCTGAATCTGCCGGAGCCGTTCGTCCCAGGGCGGCTCGATCCCCAGGGCGACGACGTAGCCGACCCAGGCGTTGAGCTCGTCGACGCTCCCATAAGCTTCGACCCGGGCATGGCTTTTCGGGACCCGGGTCGGCCCCATGAGTTGGGTTTCGCCCGTGTCTCCCCGACGAGTGTAAATTTTCATCCGTACCTCCGTTTGTCCGAGGGGCAGTCGGCAGATAGGGATGATCCCTATATCTACGACCACAGGCCACAGACCACGGACCATAGACCTCCTGGGCCCAAGCCGGTCTACAGTCTATGGTCCATGGTCCATGGTCTGTGGTCTGCGGTCGGATTTATGCGAGCGCTTCCAGGCGCCTTTTATGGGATGGCTTGTACTCCATCACTCCGTCGCCTCATTGGAAACACCGCATCCACGGGCCGTCTCCGTGGACCCGCTCGACGACCTCTCGCAGGACGTCCAGCAGGTACGGCGAGGGGTGCAGGATGCGGGTCGGCACGGCGATGACCCGGTCCGTCCGGACGGCCGTCACAGACCGCCACGCCGGCAGGGCCGCCAGCGTCGCCCGGACCGAGGCGTACTGGTTGGCCGGGACGAGGAGGACCTCCGGGTCCCACCGGACGACGGCCTCGATGTCGACCGGCGGCCACGGCTGAGGCACCGTCCGTGTGACGACGTCCAGGCCGGCGTGCTCCAGGACCTCCAGGATAAACGAGCCCCGCCCGACGGTGTAGACGGGGCGCTCCGAGAGCAGGAAAAACGCCCGGGGTTTCCGCTTCCAGGCCGCTCCGTCGAGACACTGCGTCGTCGCCGTCCACCGGTCCCACCAGGCCCGCGCCCGTTCGGGGCGGTCGAACACCTCGCCGAGAAGCCGCAGGTTCTCCCGGACGTCGTCGATCCCCCGAGTCGCCAGGACGAAGTACGGGATGCCGACCCGGTCCAGGAGGTCGGCCAGGGATTTCGGGTTGTGATGCCGGTCCAGGACGACTAAGTCGGGTTGAAGGGCCACGATCTGTTCGACGTTCGGCGTCATCGGGCCGCCGACCCGGGGTCGGTCCCGGACTCCCGGCATGTCGGTGAACTCGCTGACGGCGACGATGCGGTCGGCCACGCCGAGCCAGACGAGCATCTCGGCGACCGAGGGGTTCATCGTCACGACCCGCCGGGGTCCGCCGGCCGGGACGGTCACGGCCCGTCCCATGCGGTCCGTCACCGTGCGGGTCGGAGTCCCGGCGGCCAGGGCGACGACCCCGACGACGAGGCTCCCGCAGAGCACGACCCAAGGGCTTCTCTGGGTTTGCATATCAGAGCCGTTCGATTCGTGAGAATGGCGTCGGAACAACCTTCCCCATCCCCGGAAAGCACGATGTTTCAAGCATTCGGCAGATGGGCAGTCGGCAGGTCGGCCGATGGGCCGGTCGGGGGTTCGGGAATTCGGCAGTCCGGGAATTCGGCCATTCGGGAAGGCCGTTCGACGGCCGACGTAGAAGGCAAGAGGGTACGGAGCGTTCCAAGTCCCCACGCCTCCCTAAAGCTTTCCTGACTCTTCGCCTTCTCTTGTCGTCGACCGCCGGCGCCGGCCTCCAGGCCTCATCCCTTCCCCCTGCCGGCCCCCAATGCCCGAGCTCCCGAATTCCCGGACCCCCGAACTGCCGAATGGCCCTTTTGCTTGAAAAACCGTCCTCTCCGAAGGGTCGAAAAGTCGAATCCATGCGGATTTTCACGAACCGAACGGCTCTGTTGGGAGATTTTGGGAGTTCGGCGATCATCGGGGCCGGCCCGAACGCCCGATACCCAAGACCCGAGACCCGATTCACCACGTCATGTCGAGGCCCGCATAGACGGCCCGTTTCTGACCCGTATAGCCGTAGACCTCCTCGTAATGGGCGTCGAACAGATTCTCGACCCGGCCGACGAGGGCGACCTGCCGCCAGAAGGTCCACCGGGCCCGGAGGTCGACCCGGACGTAGGAGTCCATCTCGACCCGTCGGGCCGGGAATTGGCTCCAGTCGAGGTCCCACCGGCGGCCTTGGTACAGGACGTCGGCCCAGACGCCCAGGCGGGCCGTCTGGTAGCCCAGGGACGCCGTCGCCCGATGCTTGGGCCGCCGCAGGAGGGGCTGGCCCTCGACGAAGCTGAGGTCCGGGGCCAGGCCGACGTCGGTCGCCGCCGTGTGCGTGAAGGCGTAGCTCAGTCGGGCGACGAGGCCGCCGACCCGATACTCGGCATCGACCTCGAGGCCCCGGGCGACGGCCGTCCGGAG
Source organism: bacterium HR11 (assembly GCA_002898535.1). Taxonomy (NCBI): domain Bacteria; species bacterium HR11. The sequence continues at coordinate 34,478 of BEHN01000013.1, read as the reverse complement.
GTTCTCGTAGTCCGGTTGGGTCGGGTCTCGCCGGTTCACGAAGGTGATGATGTCCTCAAACCGGTTGTCAAAGTAGGTCACCCGCAGGAGGGGCCAGGCGAAGCGGCCCCAGTACTCGAGGCCGACGTCCCAGCCGACGTTCCGCTCGGGCTTGAGGTCGGGGTTGCCCGTGACGATGCCGCCCAGGCCGTAGACCTCGAAGAAGGCCGGGGCCTTGTAGCCGAACCCGACGGAGGCCCGAAGCTTCAGCGTCCGGGTGGGCCAGTAGGCGAGGCTCAGCTCAGGCGCCACGACGTCGGCGTAGTCCGAATGGCGCTCCCAGCGGACGCCGGCCGTCAGGCCGAACCGCCGGTCGGGCGCCTCGTAGTCCTCCCGCAGATAAAGGGTCCCACTGCGGCGGGTATGCCGGTCCCAAGCGTCCCGATAGATGTCCCGGTTGCCGCCCGTCTCGACCGTGTAGGTGCCGCCCAGCAGGAGGCGGTGGCCGCCAGCCGAGTAGGCCGTGAAGGCGTTCAGCCGAAGGCGCCGGTCGAGGAAGTCGCTCCAGTAGGGGCCGAAGAAGTCGACGGGCGGCCCGTCGTCGGGGTCTTCGTAGTGGCCCAAACGTCGATAGAAGCCGACGTCCAGACGGGTCGTCCACCGGGCCGACCAGGGGGCCGTCCATTCAAAGCCGGCGATGTGCTCCTTCGTGCGCTGGAACTGATGGGGGTCCAGGACGTCAAAGCGGTCGCCGGCCCCCTGCGTCGGGAAGTGGACATCGTAATCGCCGAATCGGTAGCGGAAGGCCCAGGCGTGGCCGTTCGGGAGGTCGGCCCCGACCTGGACGGAGGCCGTCCCGCCCTTGTATTCGTCGTTGACGGGAAGCTGACGGTCGCTCCGCAGGCCCCCGAGGCCGACGCTGTAGTGCCATCCCCCCCCGAGAGCGCCGTCGGAGGCGAGCGTCCCGCCGAACGTCTGGAAGCTCCCGCCCAGGCCCGACAACCGGACCTTGGGTCGGCCGGCGCCCTTACGGGTGAAGACCCGGACGACGGCCGTCACGGCCTCGGACCCGTAGACGCTACTCCCGGGCCCCTGGAGGATTTCGATCCGCTCGACGTTGTCCAGGGGCAGATAGGCGAACTCGTAGAAGCCGCCGACCTGGTTGACGGGGACGTTGTCGACCAGGACCAGCGTGTAGCTCGACGGACCGCCCCGGACGAACAGCGACGTCGTCGAGCCCGGAAGCGTGCCCGTCGTGACGACGTTGAGGACGCCGTAAAACTTCAGGACGTCGGCGACCGTCTGGAAGCCCGCCGCCTGGGCCTCGGCCGCCCGAATGACCAGGACGGCCCGGCCCGTCGTCCGGACGTCGTCGGGCGCGTCCTGGGCGACGACGACGACCGTCTCATGGGGGATCGGCAGGGGATAGGGTTTCGGGACTTCTTGAGCCCTCAGGGAGCCCCCAGCCGGGGTCAGGCCCCAGACCAGGCCCAGGAGCGTGCAGGCCGACTTGAGGAACGGCGAATGGGACGTCCGGGGAAAGGCTTTCGCCCGCTCGCCCCGTCCGAAAACGAAGTGAATCGGGATGCGACGAAGGTGGCGCATCGTTCGACCTCCTCACGGCAGGATGGGGTCAGCCAGCCGAGGAGGCCGATCTTCTCGGGACGGACGCCGGCCCGGTCCGCAGGCCCAGAAAGACTCCACCCAGGATGCGGCCGACGTCCACGGAGAAATTCGGCGAGAGGCTGAAGGTCGGTGGGTCGCCCCAGCGTGCCTTCACGGCCTCACGGCTTCTCTCCGCGGAGAAGACCGGTGAGCAGGACCAGGCAGGTCTTCCGGCTTCCGGATCGTCCTACTCGCGCCGCCTTCCCGGGAGGCCCCCAGGGCCGCTCCCAGTGGCGTGCCGGCGCTTTCGTCCCCGGTCACGGCGGCGGGACCGCAGGGGACTCGCACCCCTTTCCCTTTTCACCCCTTGCGGGGCACCTGGTCCCGGCTGGCTTACATCGCACCGCCTATCATAGGCGGTCACCCCCGGCCGAGTCAAATCCAGGAGCGATCGGCCTTGACGGGAGTTCGGGAATTCGGCCATCGGACAGGTCGGCCGATAGGCCGATGCAGGATGCAAGATACAGGATGTAAGATGCAGGATGGGCATGGGGCCCGAGGTCCCAGGGGCCGGGATGAAGGCTGAGGGGTTCGGGGCTTTATGCTCTTTGCGCTTTGCCCTTTATCCCCGTCCCGCTCGCTACAGCGGGGTCGTGAGATGCGGGCTATGGACCCTATGCCGTTCGCCACTCGCTACTCGCCACTCGCCGTTCGCCGTTCTCGAAGGGTCCAGAAAGCCGAACCGATCGGGGCGCGCATGGAGCCGACCGGCCCGGTCGGCCTATACGTCGAGGACAGGGGACTCGTGCACAAAGACCCGCAGATGGCGGGGCTTGACGAATACCCGCTCGCCCTCGCGGAACTTTAGCTCACGGTAGCGTTCCTGGCTCAGTTCGGCCTCGATCAGGTCCCCCCTCGTTCATCACGACCACGCGATCGGCCACCTCCAGGGCCTCTTCCTGCACGTGGAGCGTGGTGATATTCGTCAGGCCCCGGATATCTGTAGGTGTGAAGAGGGCGTTCAGGGTGATGCCCGCCACGGCGATGGGCAGGGCAAAGGGCGGGTCCACCAGGGCATCGACGACCCGTCGGCCGGGAAAGGGGCTCTATCATTGGCTTGACCTATGAGCCCATATGCGCCAGGGTCAGCACCCATCGAGGTCCGGCTGGGGGCCCGATAAAGGGGGCGATGGTGCCGGAGGCGGGAGTCGAACCCGCACGGGGCGTGAACCCCACCAGATTTTGAGTCTGGCGCGTCTGCCAGTTCCGCCACTCCGGCGTGAAGCTTCCGGATCAGCGATCCGGCCGATGGGCAATCGGCAGGTAGGGAGATAGGTTCCCACTCGCCATTCGCCACTCGCCATTCGCTATTCGCTATTCGCCACTCGCCCTTCGCCGTCCGCCCTTTATCTCGGGCGGTAGGAAAGGTCATCTCGATATCATTCTTACGAGCCGAACGGCTCTGTCAAGAATAGTCTGCCGCGCCTGGATTTCCAGGGGCGGCCTCGCCTTTCTTTCCCAGCACTAAAGCCGGCAGGTCGGCGACCGAGGCCAGCACGGCGTCAGGCTGGATGCCCCGCTCCAGGTCGGCCGGCCGGAACTTGCCGGTCCGGACCAGGACGCCCCGAAGGCCGACCCGCTGGGCGCCGGCGACGTCGACCTCGATGTCGTCGCCGACCATGACGACCCGTGTCGGCGGCCGGTTCAGGTCCCGCAGGATGGCTTCCCAGAAGGCCGGGTCGGGCTTGCCCAGGATCAGGGCCGGCCGACCCGTCGCCTCCTCCAGGGCGGCCACGAAGGGGCCCACGTCCAGACGGAGCCCGTCGGGGCCCTGCCAGTACTTCGTCCGACCCAGGCCGATGAGCCGAGCACTCCGCTCGAGGATGAGCCGAAAGGCCCGGTTCAGCTTCTCGAAGGTCCAGGCCTCGCCCAGGTCGCCGATGACGACGTAGTCGGGATGTTCATCGTCCGTGGGGATGCCGGCGAAGTCTTCCAGGGCGCCCGGCGGGACGAGGAGGTACGCCCGGGCCCCGCGAGACCGCAGGAAGGCCCCGGCCGCCCAGGTCGGGCTGTAGATTTCGTGGGTCTCGGCGGAGAAGCCGAGGGCCTTCAGCCGTTCGGCCAGGGCGGCCCGGCTCCGGGACGTCGTGTTCGTGACGAACCGGACGGCGAGACCTTGGGCTTTGAGGGCCTGAACGGCCTCGACCGCACCCGGGACGAGGCCGGCCGGTGTGTACAGCGTTCCGTCCAGGTCGAACAAAACGGCGTCGATGTCGTCGAGGCGAAGCATCGCGATTTTAGAGTTAGGATTCAGGATGCAAGATGCAAGATACAAGATGCAGGATGCAAGATGGGAACGGGGATCGTATTTCAAAACCTCCATTCCACCGCTGAGACGCTGAGAACGCAGAGAAAAATCGAAGAAAAACCCTCGTCTTCTGCGTCCTCTGCGCCTCGGCGGTGAGTTTTGAAACTTGTTCCGGTCCTTATCCTGGGACCCAGCACCCGGTACTCAGGATCGTCATCCCGCATCTTGCATCCTGCATCCCGTATCCTGCATCCTGATATCGAACTCTGAGAGGAGGCTTCGGATGTCCGGGTCGGAATATCGTACGGAACGGGACTCGATGGGCGAGGTGCCCGTGCCGGTCTGGGCCCTCTGGGGGGCTCAGACCCAACGGGCCGTCGAGAACTTTCCCGTCAGCGGCTACCGCATCCCGACGCCCGTGATTCGGGCCCTGGCCCTGATCAAGCGCTACGCCGCCGAGACGAACGCCGAGCTCGGTCTCATCGACCGGGCCCTGGCCGATGCCATCATCCAGGCGGCCGAGGAGGTCTACGCGGGCCGATGGGACGACCACTTCCCCGTAGACGTCTTCCAGACGGGCTCGGGCACGTCCACGAACATGAACATGAACGAGGTCCTGGCGAATCGGGCCAACGAGATCCTGGGCCACCCCCGGGGAAGCCGACATCCGGTCCATCCGAACGACCACGTCAACCGGGGCCAGTCGAGCAACGACGTGATCCCCTCGGCCATCCACATCGCCGTGCGGACCGAACTCGAACGGCACCTCCTGCCGGCCCTGGCCGAGCTGGCCGAGGCCCTGGCGGCGAAGGCCCAGGAGTTCGCCGACGTCGTCAAGATCGGACGGACTCACCTGCAGGACGCCGTGCCCGTGACGCTGGGCCAGGAGTTCAGCGGCTATGCGACCCAGGTCCGCAAGGGGATCGCCCGTCTACGGGCGACGTTCCCCCACCTGGAGGAACTGGCCCTCGGGGGGACGGCCGTCGGGACGGGGCTGAACACGCATCCCGAGTTTTCGGCCCGCACGGTCGCCAAGATCGCCGACCGCCTGGGCATTCCCTTCCGGCCGGCCGAGAACTTCTTTGAGGCCCTGGCCAGCCGGGACGCCCTCATCGAGACGACGGGCGCCCTCAACACCGTGGCCGCCAGCCTCATGAAGGTCGCCAACGACCTGCGCCTGCTCAGTTCGGGACCCCGGACGGCCATCGGAGAGATCGTCCTGCCGGCCCTTCAGCCGGGCAGTTCCATCATGCCCGGGAAGGTCAACCCCGTCATCCCGGAGATGATGACCCAGGTCGCCGCCGCCGTGATGGGCATGCACGTGGCCGTCACGATGGGCGTCCAGGGGAGCCTCCTGGAGCTGAACGTCATGAAGCCGATGATGGCCTACTACACGCTGGAGAGCGTCCGCCTCCTGGGCAACGCCTGCCGGGTCCTGACGGAGAAGTGCGTCCGCGGGATTCAGGCCGACCGGGACCGCTGTCGGGAACTGATGGAGTGGTCCATGGCCCTGGTGACGCCCCTGGCCCTGCGGGTCGGCTACGACCGGGCGGCCGAAATCGCCTACCGGGCGTACAGGGAGCGGAAGACCGTCCGACAGGTCGTCGTCGAGATGGGCCTCCTCACGCCGAGCGAGGCCGACGAGGTTCTGCGGCCGGACCGGCTCCTGGGGCCGTCAGCCGACGTCCTGCCGGGGGCGGGGGGATAGGGAAGGGATTGTGAATTGTGAATTGTGAATTGTGGATTGGGAGATTACCGAATGGGTTTTCCCGAAGTTGCATGGAGGAAAGGCGAGGATCTTTCCATAGGAGCAGGTGATGACTCCACAAGTCTCGGAAAAGAGAACTCAGGCCTTTGCCGTCCGGGTCCTCCGGTTTGCCCAAACCCTGCCTTTCCGCCGGTCGATGCAGGTCTTGGAGATGCAATTGGTCCGGGCCGCTACGTCGATAGGCGCCAATTATCGGGAGGCCAACCGGGCTGAGTCGAGAAAGGATTTCCTCCATAAGGTCGCCGTCGTCGAGAAAGAGGCCAGTGAAACCTTATACTGGCTTGAGTTAATCGAGGCCTTGCAAATAGGGGACCCCGAAGAGCGAACCGCCCTGCTTCAAGAGTGTCGAGAGCTCTTGGCTATCTTCACCCGCATCGGCAAGACCGTAAGATCCCGCCTTTCGAAATGATAACGATCTCGTCATCTACAGACCGGGTAGTCGCCCATCGCGCCGACTGAAGTCATTCGGAATCCAGGTGTCAGTCGTCCCTTATGTGTTGAGGCAATCCCCGTTTGTCAGCCTGCAGGTAAGCCCATCCAGTAAGCTAAAATTCGCAATCCGCAATCCGCAATCCCCAATCCCCAATCCGTAATCCCCATGGAGGTGGCTCATGGGCGTCCTGTCAGACCGGCAGATCCGGGCTCTGGTCGAGCAGTATCGGATGATCGAGCCCTTCGAGCCGACGCTCGTCCGGGCGAGCGTGATCTCGTACGGGACGGCCGGCTACGGGTACGACCTGCGCCTGGCGCCGGAATTTCACCGGTATGTCCCGACCGACGGCTGGGACCCCAAGCGGCCGTTTGAGGGGTCCGTCGAGGCGGTCTCGGCCGACCGCTTCTGGATTCAGCCGGGGGAGACGGTCCTGACCCGGAGCCTAGAGTACTTCCGGATTCCCCGGCACGTCCTGGGCCTCGTGTTCGGGAAGTCGACCTACGCCCGGTGCGGCCTCATCGTGAACGTGACGCCCCTGGAGCCCGAGTGGGAGGGTCACATCACGATGGCCCTCGTCAACGGCGGGCGTTTCCCTGTCTGCGTTTACGCCCACGAGGGGATCGCCCAGGTCGTCTTCCTGAAGGCCGACGAGGTCTGCGAGACGTCGTACGCCGACCGCCGGGGCAAGTACCAGGCCCAGACGGGGGTCACGCCGCCCCGGCCGGAATAGCGAATGGCGAATGGCGAGTGGCAAATAGCGAATGGCGCGTGGCGAGTGGTGCCCTATTTCCCTGCTTGCCGACGGCCCATCCGCCGACCTCCCCCACGGTGATCAACGGTCAGCTCCATCCCGATGGACATCCCCGGGGAATCCGCATAAACTAAACTCCGTCCACGGCGATATGGGACCGGCCGCCGGGTCGGGTCTTAGGGGTGCGGAAGTGGCGGAATGGCAGACGCGTCGGACTTAGGATCCGATGGGGTCCTCCCGTGGGGGTTCGAGTCCCCCCTTCCGCACCACGCGGGGTGGCATAGGGTGCCGGCCCTGCCCGGTGCCGATTTGGGATGGGGGATCGGAGATGGTACCAGGCGATCGGGAAAAGCTGAAGTTCCACGGGACGACCGTCGTCTGCGTCCGCCACAACGGTCAGGTGGCGATGGCCGGCGACGGGCAGGTGACCCTGCACGACATGAAGATCAAGCACACGGCCCGGAAGATCCGGCGGCTGTACCACGACAAGGTCCTGGCCGGCTTTGCCGGTTCGGCGGCCGACGCCTTCGCCTTGTTCACCCGCTTTGAGTCCCGTCTGGAGGAGTTCCGGGGCAATCTCCAGCGGGCGGCCGTCGAGCTGGCCCAAGACTGGCGGACGGACCGGGTCCTGCGGCATCTCGAGGCCCTGCTGATCGTGGCCGACGCTCGGAAGATGTTTCTCCTGTCGGGGGCCGGGGACCTCATCGAGCCCGACGACGGCCTCCTGGCCATCGGTTCGGGGGGGCCTTACGCCATGGCGGCGGCCCGGGCCCTCATGCAGTTTTCGTCCCTGTCGGCGGCGGAGATCGCCCGCGAGGCCTTGAAGATCGCCGCCCAGATCTGCGTGTACACGAACGAAAACATCATCATCGAGACGCTGGAAGCCGAGGACTGACGATGCAGGCACCGAAGGCCGACTGGCTGGAAGAGGCCCAGCAGGAAATCGTCCACTACCTCACGCCCCGGCGGATCGTCGAGGAGCTGAACAAGTACATCGTCGGCCAGGAAAAGGCCAAGCGGGCCGTGGCCATCGCCGTCCGGAACCGCATCCGACGGCGTCTGCTCCCCCCGGAGGTCGCCGAGGAGATCGCCCCCAAGAACATCCTGATGATCGGGCCGACGGGCGTCGGCAAGACGGAGATCGCCCGCCGTCTGGCCCGGCTCGTGCGGTCCCCCTTCCTGAAGGTCGAGGCGACCAAATACACGGAGGTCGGCTACGTCGGTCGGGACGTCGAGTCGATGGTCCGGGACCTGGCCGAGATCGCCGTCCAGATGGTCAAGCAGGAGCACATCCAGCGGGTCCAGGCGAAGGCCCGGGAGAACGCCCTGGAACGCCTGGTCGACCTCCTGGTCCCGAGCCTCCGGTTGGACCCCCGGGCGTCGCCGGCCGAGCGACAGCGCCAGCGGGAGCTCCATCGGGCCGAGCGGCGGGAGCTCCGGGAGCGGATCCTCCGGGGCGAGCTGGACAACCAGTGGGTCGAGCTGGACGTCCAGGAGAAGACGCCCCCGGCCTTTGCCTTCCTGACCCAGATGGCCGGCATGGAAGAACTGGAAGCGGCCTTCCGGGAGCTGGCGCCGAACGTCTTCCAGAGGACGAAGCGCCAGCGAATGCGGATCCCCGAGGCCCTCGAGTACCTCGAGCGGGAAGAGCAGGAAAAGCTCATCGACATGGACGCCGTCACCCAGGAGGCCATCCGGCGGGCCGAGCAGGACGGTATCATCTTCATCGACGAGATCGACAAGATCGCCGGCCGGGAAACGGGTCACGGCCCGGACGTCAGCCGGGAGGGCGTCCAGCGGGACCTCCTGCCCATCGTCGAGGGGACGACGGTCGTGACCCGATACGGTCCCGTCCGGACCCACCACATCCTGTTCATCGCCGCCGGGGCCTTTCACGTGTCGAAGCCGTCGGACCTGATCCCCGAGCTTCAGGGTCGATTCCCTATCCGGGTCGAGCTGGAGCCCCTGGGGGCCGCCGAGTTCGTGCGCATCCTGAAGGAGCCGGAGAACGCCCTGACCAAGCAGTACCAGGCCCTCCTGGCGACGGAAGGCGTCACTCTCGAGTTCACCGACGACGCCCTCGACGAGATCGCCGCCATGGCGGCCCGGCTGAACGAGCAACTCGAAAACATCGGGGCCCGACGCCTCCACACGGTCATGGAAAAGGTCCTGGAGGAAGTCACCTTCTATGCCGACGAGCTTCGGGGCCAGCGGGTCACCGTCACGCGGGAGTACGTCCAGCGTCAGCTCCGGGACATCGTCCAGAACCAAGACCTGAGCCGATACATCCTGTAAAATGGGGGTTCGGTGCCGGAACTCAGGCGCTCGGGCCCGGGTCCGATGAGAGCCCGAGCCTCGAACCCCGAAGACTGTACTCATGCGGGACCGGTGGTATCGCATCCTGTACCAGAACGGGGCCATCCTGAAGGGCCATTTCCTCCTGAGTTCGGGTCGCCACTCGGACACGTACGTGCAGTGCGCCCGCATCCTGCAGTTCCCCTGGTACGCCGAGGAGCTGGGTCGAGGCCTGAGCGACTCGATCCGAGCCCACGGGACCCCTGACGCCGTCATCAGCCCGGCCCTGGGGGCCATCTTGATCGGCTACGAGGTCGCCCGAGCCCTGGGGACGCCCTTTCTATTCACCGAGCGGTTCGGCGACAAGATGGCCCTCCGGCGGGACCAGCGCATCGAGGCCGGCCGGGCCTACTGGATCGTCGAGGACGTCATCACGACGGGTCAATCGACTCACGAGGTCGCCGCCATCGTCCAGCAGGGCGGCGGCACGGTCGCCGGCTGTGCGGCCATCGTGGACCGGAGCGTCCCGGAGGCGACCTTCCCGTGGCCGAAGGTTGCCCTGCTCCGGATGGAGATCCCGACCTTCGAGGCCGACGACTGCCCCCTCTGTCAGGCCCAGGTCCCCCTGAACGCCCCCGGGAGCCGTCACGGCCCGAATCATAGCCCGATGGGCGGTGGGCAGTAGGCCGATGGGTCGTTCGTCGAGAAATCCCTCTCTTCTATCAGAGCCGTTCGGTTCGTGAGAATGGCGTCGGCACAACCTTTCCCATCCCCCGGGAAGTACGATTTTTCAAAGTGATGAAGTGACGGAGTGACGAAGGAACGCAGTGACGAGCCACGGCCTTGGGCCGATAGAGCCCTGGATGGCAGAGCTTTTCGGGACGCTCGGCCGAACTGCCCAACTGCCGAACTGCCCTTCGCTTGAAAAACCGTCCTCCCCGAAGGGTCGGAAAAGCCGAATCCATGCGGGTTTTCACCAACCGAACGGTTATGCTAATCTGCCGAACTGCCGAATTCCCGAACGGCCCTCCTTTCCTGAACCATGACCCAACTCAAGTACCGCATGATCATCCAGTACGACGGGACCCGTTACTGGGGATGGCAGTACCAGCCCCACGGCCCGACCGTCCAGGGCACCCTCGAAGAGAAGATGAAGATGATCCTGAACCACCCGGTCCGTCTGATGGGGGCCGGGCGGACGGACGCCGGCGTCCACGCCGACTATCAGGTCGCCCACTTCTACTTGCCCCGGCCCGTCGACACGACGCGCCTCCGCCGGTCGCTGAACAGCGTGCTCCCCTGGGACATTCGGGTCCGGGTCATCGAGCGGGTCCCCCCGAACTTCCATGCCCGTTTTTCGGCCCTGTGGAAGGAGTATGTCTACCGGATCTATACAGGCGAGGTGACCCCGCCGCACTTGCATCCCTACGTGTGGTCGCTCCCCGTCGCCCTGAACTTCGGGGCCATGGTCGAGGCGGCCCAGGACCTCGTGGGGACGTATAACTATGCCCCCTTCGGGAAGGGCCTCCAGCCGGGTCAGGAAGCCGTCCGGACGGTCCTCTGGGCCCGATGGGACAATCAACACCCCCTGTACGTGTTCCACATCGCCTGCCCGGGCTTCCTGCGGGGGATGGTCCGGTACGTCGTCGGCCTCCTCGTCGAGATCGGCATGGGCCGCAAGCCCGTCGACGCCGTCCGTCGGATCCTGGCCGAACAGCTCCACGACTGGGTCCGCCTGAAAGCCCCGCCCCAGGGCCTGTGCCTGGCTTACATCGCCTACCCGCCGGACCGCCTGTATCCGGAGAATCACCGATGACGGGTGGGGATGGGACGCCATGACAAACGAACTCCTGCGGGTCGGGGAACTGGTCCGGCCCCGACCGGGCCGAATGAGCCTGCCGGCCGACGCCGTCGGCCTCGTGGCCGAGGTCCAGCGGCGGCGGGCCTGCGTGTGGTTTCCCGACCAGTACCAGCGGGCCTGGCTGGCCTACGGGGACCTCGTCCGGCTCCGCTGGCGGGGCGATCCCCGGGACCACCTGTGGGCTCTCGTCTCCTGGATGATCCTGACCTGCCGGGGTCAAGCCTTCGAATGGTCGGCCGGGCCGCCTCATCGGCTGAGCGTCCAGACGGACGTCCTCGAGCGGTCGACCCTGGAGGCCGTCGTCGAGCGCCTGGGGCCGAGCCTGCAGGATTGGACTGTCCGACCCGGCGGCCTGTCGGCCCTCTGGATCGACTGGACGTTTACGTTCCCGTGACGGGCTTCGTGACGTCTTGCCGCCGTAACGGCGCGACGATGCCGCTCCGCCAAGGAACCATAGACCGGCTCGGGCCCAGTGGGTCTATGGTCTATGGTCCATGGTCCGTGGTCTGCTATCGAGGGTCCGATCCCGGGCCCGTCGGATTGCAGTTTAAATCAGCTCTCCCTAAAAAAGTCAAGCCATCCGCAGTCTGGTCGGTGGACTTGCGAGAAGGGGTCCTTTATAATGGGTATGGTTGCACTCGGCAGGGAGGAGGGGCGATGCGAGCGTTCGTCTGGCTCCTTCGAATCGGTCTGACGGGGATGTTTTTTGTCTTCGGCCTGCTGGCCGTCGGGATGTGGGTCCTGTACGCCCGGACGCCCCAGGTCGAGCTTCAGGTCGCTCACAAGACGGAGCTCCTGGGGGCCGCTTATAAACTGTATGGGGACGAAAAGGTCGGCCTCTGGCTCGTCCGGACTCTTATCCACAACAAGGGCCCCGGCGCCATCCGGGACGTCCGGGTCCGCTATACGATGACCGACTATACGACGCCGACGGACCACACCATCGACATCGTCCTGGAGGGCCAGCGGGTCGTGGACTTCTACTATCCCATCGTGAACGAGTCCATCACCAAGGAGACCTCCGGCCGCTCGCTCCCGGTCAAGATCGAGGTCACCTACCGACAGCCCAACGGCCGGACGGTCACGAAGGCCCTCGACCGGCCCATCAAGGTCATGGGCCGGAACTACCTGACGTGGACGAGCATGCCCGACGACGAGATCGTCAACTGGTACGACCAGTTCGCCAACTGGCCCCTGGTCGGCGTCTTCATGACGCCCAACGAGGAGGTCACGAAGACGGCCGCGGCGACCTGCACGAGCGGCCTCAACACGTCGTCCGACGACGAGGACCGGATTCGGGCCTGGGCGGCCATCTTTTACTGTCTGCGCAACTACGGCGTCCGCTACATCCAGGAACCGTCCGACGCCTGGACGCCCCACTTCAACCAGTACGTCCAGTTCCCGAAGGACTCGATCCAGCGGAAGGCCGGGACGTGCCTGGACCTGGCCATCTTATTCGCCTCGATGGCCCAGGCCGTCGGCATCGACGCCGGCATCGCCCTCATACCGGGCCACGCCATCCCGTGGATCCGCTTGCAGAGCGGCGACTACATCTTCGTCGAATCGACCTTCGTGGACCAAAGGTACGCGTACAGCCACTTCTCGGAGATCGTCTCGCCCCGGGTGACTTTCGAGGAGAGTGTCCGCGTGGCCGAGGCCGCTATCAAGAAGAGTATTGAGCAGGGTACGTTGATTTTGGCCGATTACAATGAACTCCGGAAGCTGGGAGTCGTATCCCCATGGTGAGGAAGACCCAAGACCTAAGACCACGGACCCCAGACCACGGACCCGCCGTTCGCCGTTCGCTACTCGCCACTCGCCACTCGCCATTCGCCATTCGCCACTTATGGGCCCTGGGCGTCGTGCTCTGGGGTCTGGGCTCTATGCCGGCCATCGCTCAGCAACTCCCCCGGGTCGACGTCGAGGGGACCCTTCGGGTCACGCCGTTGGGGGAGGGCGTCCTTGAGACGCATTACCGGTATCCTGGCAACCTGTATAACGCCGTCAAGCAGTTATATGCCAGCAACCCTTACGTCTTATTCCGGTCTCTGACGGGGGAGAACCAGCCCCGGTTTTACATCGACCGCAAGAGCCTGAAGATCGAATTCGACGACGCCAATCGGGTGATGCATCTCACCATGACGTTGGTGGACCTCTTCCGGTACACGCCGGACGGATGGCGTCTTCGGATCCCGGAACTCTTGGAAGACTGCAAAGTCATCACCCAGGAGGCGGCTCGAGTCGTCGTGAGCTGTGCTTACACCCAGAGCGATGCTTTCACGGCCGGTCAGACCGTGCAGTACATGGAGACGGACACGATCCTCTTACCGCCGGGTGCCCGGTGGATCGAATTCAACCCCAAGGAAGGGAACGTGGCCTATCGGCTGGGTCTGCCGCTGACGGTCCGGAACCCGGGCCTATGGCCGTGGGTGCTGACCGTCGTGACAGGCCTGATCGGTCTGGTCGCCGTAGCGACCTGGCTGATCCGGCTCCCGAAGCCGACCGTCGCCGCCGAGCCCGTCGCTGTCCGCGCCGTCCCGGCCGCTCCGGCCCGGGCCTCTATCGGGCCAGCTCCGATGCCGGCGGCACCCGTCGGGGCGTCGGCCGTCGCCGCTCCGGCCGCCTCGTCGGCCGAGCCGACGGCGGCCTTTGCTGGAGAGACCATCGCCCTGCCGGTCCTGACCCTCGTCGGCGTCCAGGGCGCCGTCCAGGGTCAAAGCTTCCCCGTTCCCCCGACGGGCGTCGTCATCGGGCGGGACGCCGCCTCGGCCCAGGTCGTCATCCCGGACCCCCACGTATCCCGCCGGCAGGCCCAGATCCGGCGGAACGCTCAGGGGCAGTTCGTCCTCGTCAACCTCAGTCAGACGAACCCGACGCTCGTCAACGGCCAGCCGGTCGTAGCCGAGCATGTCCTTCAGCCGGGCGACCGCATTCAGGTCGCCGGCCACGTCCTGGAAGTCCGGACGTGAGCGGGCCGATGGGTCGGTCAGGAGCTCGGGAATTCGGCAATTCGGGAATTCGGGAGTTCGGGAACCCGGGCATCGGGGGCCGGCCGGGGGAGGGGTGAGTCTTTTCGGCCGGCGCCGGCAGTCGGCGACAGGAGGGGGCGAAGAGTCAGAAAAGCTTCAGGAAGACGTGGGGACTTGGAACGATGGATGCCCCCTCGCCTTCTACGTCGGCCGCCGAACGGCCTTCCCGGATTCCCGAACTCCCGAACTGCCCTTTGCTTGAAAAACTGTCCTCTCCGAAGGGTCAAACACGCTGAATCTGTACGGGTTTTCACGAACCGAACGGCCCTGGTAAGACGCCGCCCCTAAACGTCGTCCCGCCGGTATATCTGGGACCATTGGACGGGCAGGCGCGCCCGGACGACCCGAACGCCGAGGCCGGGTCCCGTGGGGACCGCCAGGTAGCCGCCGGCCTGAAGCTCGAAAGCCGGCTCGACGATGTCTTCGACCCAGTACCGGCGACTGGCCGACAGGTCGTTCGGGAGCGTGAACCCCGGGAGGGACGCCAGGGCCACGTTGGCGGCCCGCCCGATGCCCGTTTCGAGCATGCCGCCGCACCAGAGGGGCACGCCTCGGCGGCGGCAGACGTCGTGAATCCGGCGGGCGACCGTGTAGCCTCCGACCCGGCCCGGCTTGACGTTGATGATGCGCGCCGCCCGCAGGCGCAGGGCCAGCCGCAGGGTCGCCAGGCTCGTGACCGACTCGTCCAGACAGACGGGCGTCTGAACGGCCCGCTGAAGCCGGGCATGGCCGAGCCAGTCGTCCGACGGGAGGGGTTGTTCCAGCATCTGGAGCCGATAAGCGTCCATCGAGACGAGGACGGCCCGGTCCCGGGGCCACCGGTAGGCGGCATTGGCGTCGGCCGTCAGGAGGACGTCGGGGAAGGCCTGCCGAACGGCCGTCAGGACCGTATGGTCGTGACCGGGCTTGATTTTGAGTTTGATGCGCTGGTAGCCCTCTGCTTGGTACCGCTCGACGGTCCGCAGGAGCGACGGGACGTCTGGATGGATGCCGATGCTGACGCCGGCCGGGACGCGGTCTTTCGTCCCGCCCCACAGGTCCCGCAGGCTTCGGCCGACCATCTGCCCGTAGAGGTCCCACAGGGCCATCTCGACGGCCGCCTTCGCCATCGGGTGACCCTTGACGAAGGCGACCCGCCGGGGCCACTCCTGCACGTGCCGGAGGGGCGCTTGGAACAGGGCCGGGATGAGGAACGCCTCCAGGATATACCGGGCCGTTCCGTTGCACTCCGGGCTGTACAAGGGGGCGTGGTCGGTGACGCACTCGCCCCAGCCTTCCAGGCCGTCCTGGAAGACCCGGACGAGCAGGATTTCCCGGACGTCCGTCCGGCCGAAGCTCGTCTCGAAGGGCTCGGCCAAAGGGAGGCGGATCAGGAGTAATTCGACGGCTTCGGGATAGATGCGGACCATCATCCTACGGCCTCGATCCAGGATACAAGAGCTGTTCGGTCCGTGAAAAGCCTCATGAATTCAGCTTTTCCCACCCTTCGGGAAAGACGATTTTTCAAGCATCCGGCCGATAGGCAGGTCGGCAGTCGGCAGATGGGCCACGGGACGGGAAAAGCCGTCCCCGAGGCCCAAAGCCCCCCTGTATCCCGTATCTCGCATCTCGTATCCCGTATCCTTGAAAAATCGTGCTTCCGGGGTGGTGGGAAAAGCTGATCGGACGCCATTCTCCCGAACCGAACGGCTCTGATACAAGATGTGGATGCAAGATCCAGAATCCGGGGTCTCGAGGGTCGGGCGTGCGGTCCTCTGGCGAATGGCGCCCTATCTGCCGACTGCCGACCTGCCTATCTCCCTACCTCCTACCCCAAAGTGACATCCTGCATTCTGCATCCTATACTCTGACTGAATGCAATCCACGGCCCAGGAGGCTTGGGCATGTCTCGGAGGGGATCCGGCCTGCCGCCGTGGTCGACGGGCTTAAATCGGAAGCCCGAGCGGGTGGAAGCCATCCTGCGGGCCCTGCGGGCCTACTACCCAGATGCCCGGCTGATCCTGAACTTTGAGAACCCGTATCAACTGTTGGTCGCCGCCATCCTGGCGGCCCAGGCGACCGACGAGCGGGTCAACCAGGTCACGCCGGCCGTATTCCAGAAGTATCCCACGCCCCGCCACATGGCCGAGGCGGACCCGGCCGAACTGGAGGCGCTCATCCGTCCGACGGGCTATTACCGGCAGAAGGCCCGGTTCCTCATCGAGTGCTGTCGGGCCATCGTCGAGCGCTTCCACGGCGAGGTCCCCGACCGCTTGGAGGACCTGACCCAGCTTCCGGGTGTCGGCAAGAAGACGGCTATCCTCGTCCTGAACCACGCCTTTGGGAAGCCCAGCGGCATCGTCGTCGACACGCACATGCATCGGGTCGCCCAACGGCTGGACTGGTCTCACGAGCGGGACCGGGACAAGATGGAAGAGGAGCTTCGGGCGCTGATCCCACCGGCGTCCTGGGTCGAGGCGAGTCCCCTCATCGCCTTCCACGGGCGGCGGCACTGCAAGGCGCCCCGGCCCGTCTGCACGGGCTGTCCCATCGAGGACCTCTGCTATTTTCCCGAGAAACGGTTTCGGTAAAAGCGGTGTCGGGCTCTACCCACACCTCGCATGGACCACAGACCACAGACCATGGACCATAGACCATAGACCATAGACCACAGGCCACAAACCATAGACCGGCTTGAGCCCAGGGGGGTCTATGGTCCAGGGTCTGTGGTCTATGGTCTGATATCAAAGGTCCGATCCCGGTCCCGTCGGATTGATGAGACCGGTTCTGAACACCGAAATTTATGAATAGGGCGAGTCAGACTGCCGTCATTGCCGTCGGATTCGGCGTCATCCTGTGGGGGGTAGCGGCCGTCGTGGGGGCCGCCGAACCCCAGTGCCGGGCCCGGGCCTCGACCCAACGCATCCAGGGCAACATCTTAGAGCTGGAGGGCTGGGTCACGCTGACCTGTGAGGACCTGACGGTCCAGGCGGCCTACGTGCGGGTCGACACGAAGGCCCACGCCCTGGTCGCCGAGGGCGACGTCACGATCGTTCAAGGAGAGACCCGTCTCACCGGCGAGCGCCTCGAGCTGGACCTGCGGACCCGCATGGGCACGATGTACGATGCCTTTGCCTTCGACACGCCCCACATCTTCGGGACGGCCCGGCAGGTCGACCGGCAAGACGAGGACGTCTACCGGATGACCGGGGCCGAGGTCACCGAATGCCGCTACCGGTCCCCGCACTGGAGTCTCCATGCCCATCGGGTCAAGCTCAAGCTGGACGACTACGTGCGCTTCACCCATGTCGTCGTGAGGGTCAAGTCCGTGCCGGTCTTGTACTTGCCGATGCTTCAGATTCCCATCCGGCGGGAGCGGACGACGGGTTTCCTCTTTCCCCGATTCGGGCCGAACAGCCAGAAGGGCTTTTTCTTCGAGCAAGCCTTTTTCTGGGCCATCAGCCGGAGCCAGGACCTGACCCTGGCCGGGCAGTGGTTCTCCAAACGGGGCCTCGGGTTCAACGCCGAATACCGCTATGTCCTGAGCGCCCAAAGCTCCGGCCAGGCCAATGGAGATTTCTTCCGGGACGACCTGCTGGGGACTCAGTGGCAGGTCCGGTGGAACCACACGGCCCGGTGGGGCCTCTGGACCTGGGCCGTCAGCGCGGACTGGTTTTCGAGCTACAGTTTTATTCAGACCTTTGGGGGCGACTTTGCCCGCCGGACCCAGGTCCAGCGTTTTGCCCGTTCCTATCTGACGACCCGGTGGGGCGTCGCCCAGCTTTACGTGCAGGCGGACGTGCAGAGCGTCGCCCTGGGGGACGGCTCGACGGTCCTCTTCGGACGGCTTCCCACGGCCCAGGCGTTCATCTACAACTACCGGATGGGCCCCGCCGTCATGGCTTTCGACGGGTCCTATAGTTTTCTGTACCGACGCCAGGCCGGTCAGCTTCAGGCTTTTCACCGGCTGGACGCCTTCCCCCGGTGGTCCCTCCCCTGGAATCGCCTGCCCTGGCTGTCGGTCACGCCGACGCTGGCGCTCCGGGGGACCCTGGACAGCCATCGGCAGGCGCCGACCGGGAACGTCTTAGAAGCCCGGCCCCTGGCCCGGGGCCGTGTGGCCTTTAACGTCCAAGCCGTCGGACCGGTGTTCTATCGGATTTACGGCTTGGGCGCGTCGTTTCGGTTGAAGCACACGATCGAGCCCTTTGTCCGGTATGACTGGAGTCACACGTATCGGCCGGCCGGCGTGTCACCGCCCCTCTTCGACCCCGGCGACCTCTCGACGGGCCAGCACCAGGTCGCCTATGGTCTGACCCATCGGTTCTTCGTCCGTCGGATGAGCCCCGACGGTCGGAGCTCGCCCCGGGAGTGGTTTTCCTGGTCGATCGCCCACAGCTTGCAACTGCCGGGGTCGCCCCTCATCCAGCCGGGCATACCCAGGACCGGATTGGTCCAGTCGCTATGGCGCCTGACACCGACGGACGACTTCAGTCTGGACGCCGGGCTCCTCGTTCATCCCCGGGGGTGGAAGGTCACGCAGTGGAACGTATCGAGCCTTTGGCGCTTTTCAGAAAACGCCGCCCTTTCGGTCGCCTGGCTTTACCAGCGGGGCCTTTCCTTTCAGGACTCGACGCCCGTCACGACGCCGGCCTCCCAGCAGGTCCGCTTCAGCCTGACGACCCCGCCGGGTCGAGTCCTTCAGTTTCAGGTATCGGGCGCTTACGACGTGACCCGCCGGCAGTGGTACAACGCCGTCGGGGGCCTCATCTGGAACCAGGACTGCTTCTCCCTGGGCGTGCAGGTCGTGCGCTACCAACTGGGGCCCCGACCCGAGTTGCAATTTCATTTCTCCCTGTCGATCCCGAAGGTCGGCAACCTTCTGAACTTCGTGCCCGGCTTGGGGGGATTGTATTTTTAGAACCAGTCTCGTAAATCCGACGGGGCCGGGATCGTATCTTCGACATCCGACCACAGACCATGGACCATGGACCCCCTGGGCCCAAGCCGGTCTATAGTCGGTGGTCCATGGTCTGTGGATCAATACCGGGGCATCTGGGGGTCGACCTGTTCGGCCCAGGCGTCGATGCCGCCGTACATGCTCCGGACCTTCCGGAAGCCCCGGGCCAGCAGGATCTGGGCCGCCATGAGGCTTCGCCCGCCCCGGTGGCAGTAAACGACGATTTCCTTGTCCTTGTAAGGCTCCAGTTCCGGAAGCCGGAGGACGAATTCCGTCAGGGGGATGAGCCGGGCGCCCTCGATACGGGCGATTTCATACTCGAAGGGCTCCCGGACGTCGATCAGGACGAGGTCGTTACCCTGCTCGAGGCGGAGCTTGACGTCCACGGGGTTCACCTGGATGTCGGCGTAGGCCGCTTCGTTGACGTCCGGCCGGATGCCGCAGAAGGCGTCGTAGTCGATGAGCTGGGTCACGGTCGGCCGGTCGCCGCACACGACGCAGTCGGGGTTTCGCCGGATCCGGACGGTCCGGAAGCTCATGTCCAGGGCGTCGTACAGGAGCAGGCGGCCGATGAGGGGCTCGCCGGCCCCGACGATGAGCTTGATGGCCTCCGTCGCCTGGATCAGGCCGATGATCCCCGGCAGGACGCCCAGGACGCCGCCCTCGGCGCAACTCGGGACGAGGCCCGGCGGCGGGGGCTCCGGGAAGAGGCACCGGTAGCAGGGACCCTCCTTGGGCTTGAAGACGGTGACCTGACCCTCGAAGCGGAAGATGGACCCGTAGATGTAAGGCTTGCCGAGGAAGACGGAGGCGTCGTTGGTCAGGTAGCGGGTCGGGAAGTTGTCCGTGCCGTCGATGATGACGTCGTAGTCCTTCATGATGTCGAGGGCGTTCTCCGACGTGATCCGCACGGGGTAGGTCCGGACCTGGACGTCCGGGTTCATGGCCCGCAGACGCTCGGCCGCCACCTCGACCTTCAAGCGACCCACGTCGTGGGTCGTGAACAGGACCTGCCGCTGGAGGTTCGACTCGTCGACCCGGTCGAAGTCGACGAGGCCGATGGTCCCGACGCCGACGGCCGCCAGGTACTGGGCGATGGGACAGCCCAGACCCCCGGCCCCGATGATCAGGACCTTACTCTCCAGGAGCCGCTTCTGCCCCCGGAGGCCGATCTCCGGCAGGATCAGGTGACGGCTGTACCGTAGATACTGTTCTTTGGTCAGGGTCATGGGTCGTGTCCTCTCCTGGGCCAGCGGTAGGGGGTCTTCGGTCGGCGCATTCGCGAGGCGGCGGAAGCGTGTGAGGTACCTGGGATGAATAATAGGCCCGCCATATCGATTGTCAATCGGGGGCCGAAGGGTCTTGGGCAGATAGACGGATGGGCAGGTCGGCCGATAGGGGCGGAATACCGCCCGGCACGGCGGCGGCCGACTTTGAGAATGGCGTCGGACCGACTCCACCCCGCCGCCCGGGAAGGCCCTTCGGCCCGCCCGCGTCGATGGTCTTGGCCCGACCCTCGGGTCCCACTTATAATATCAAGGACGGGACGCCGGGCTGGGGCGTCGCCAAGCGGTAAGGCATGGGACTTTGGATCCCACATTCGGAGGTTCGAATCCTCCCGCCCCAGCCATGCGGCGATGAAAACAGCTCCAGGCCCCAGGTGCCGGCCCCGGCCTGACAGCTCTCAGCGTTAGGAACTGAGGGTAGGTCCTCTCGAAAAGTTGATGCCTCCTGGCCCGAAGCTTCAGTCTCTGTGACCCGGCACCGGGCAGGCGGGGCTTTTTTACTTGCATCCTGTATCTGCATGGAAAACCCTACTGGCTCCAGGAGGTCCCTCATGCAGGCGACCGTCACCCCCGCTTCGACTTTTTCCGTCCTCCGGGCCCGGGAACCGGGCTGGATCTATAAAAAGGGCTGGGACCTGTCCCTGCTGATCTTCAGCGCCCTCTTGGTCCCCCTACCCCTGCTGTTCGCCGAACTGGCCGAACGGACCGGCTGGCTGACCCGCAATCAGGCCATCGACATCGTCAACATCCTCGTCGCCGGCCTCATCGGCGGCCCCCACCTGTATAGCACGTTCACGCTGACCTACCTGAACCGGTCGTTCCTCCGACGGCATCCTATTTACGCCGGGGCGTCGGCCCTGCTCCCGGCCGTCGTCATCTACCTGGGCCTGTACCACTATACGGTCCTCATCTTCATGTTCTTTACGTGGGCTTCGATTCACGTCCTGCACCAAATCATCTACATCACCGACTGCTACCGGGTCCGGGCCGGCTTTCAGGAGCCCCTATGGTCGCGCCTCCTTGACTACGGCGTCATCCTGACGGGCCTGTATCCCATCGGCCTGTACAAGCTGTCCCAGGGGCAGTTCCGGGTCGCCGGCGTCGTCCTGCCCTATCCGGACTTCCTGCGGCCCTTCCCGATCCCCGAGCTGGCGGCCGTCGTATTCTTCAGCCTCCTCCTGGCGTGGGTCGCCAAGACGGCCGTCGAGATCTGGCAGGACCGGGTCAGCTACCCGAAGACGCTCCTCATCGCCGTGACGGCGACCGTGTCGTTCTTCCTGCCGATGGCCTCCAACATGGACGTCGGTTTTCAGGGGTACAACACGTGGCACTCGTTCCAGTACATGTTCCTGTTCTGGCTCATCAACCGCCTGCGGTATGAGCGGGGCGAGGTCGACAACACGCTCGTCCAGCGACTTGTGAGCAAGCCCTCGATGCTTCCCTATTATCTGTTCTTCGTCGGCGTGACGGGGGCCGTCGTCCTCCTGGTCCTGCTCATCCGGCTCGTGACGCCCCTGACGCCCGACCAGAGCTACTTCATCGTCATCCTCAGCACGCTCCTCATCCACTACTACTTCGACCATTTCCTCTTCACGCGGACGGAATACGTCGTGTAGCGAGGAGCGCAGGTGTCTCACTTGTGGGAACTTACGGCTGGACCGTGATGAGGCGTTCGGCCGTGGCGATGGCCCCCAGGTTGTCTCGGACCGTGAGCCGGACCGTGTAGTTGCCGGCGGCCGTATAGGCGTGGGTCGTCACTTTCCCGAAACCCGCGCCCGTATCCCCAAAGTCCCACGTGTAGGCCACGATCGTCCCGTCGGGGTCAAAGGAAGCCGAGGCATCGAAGGTCAGCGTCTCGCCGACGCGCAGGATGCCGTCCCCGTTGCCGCCCGGGAGGCGGTCGTCGACCGTGAAGACGGCCTGGGGCGGCTGGTTGGGGCCAGAGGATACATTCAGAAAGCTGTTGGTACTGTTGTCGCAACCCCGGTCGTTAGTGACCGTCAGGGTCACGTTGAACACACCGACCGTGCTGTAGACGTGGACGACTTCGGGACCGAAGCCACTCCCGCCGTCGCCAAAGTTCCATTCGTATCGGACGATAGGGCCTGTCGGGTCAAAAGACCCGTTAGCATTAAAGAACACGGGCTGGCCGGCGACGGGCGTCTGGGGGGAGAAGTTCAGCCGCGGCGTCGGCCGTTGCTCGCAGGCATAGGGGAGCGTCAGGGTCGCCGTCTTCGTCCCGATGGAGGCCTTGACCTCCGTCTTCTGGCGAGTAAAGAGGCTGTCCTCGGCCTCGCCGTTGGCGTTCGTCAAGACGGGCTGGCCCCCCGAGGCCAATGTCCCGGCGCTGGCCTGGAAGACGATGGGCACGTTCGGGACGGGGTTTCCGTCCTGGGCCGTCGCCCGGGCGATCAGCCGGACGGTCCCGCCGCCGGCGGGGACGTAGCTGGGGGTCGCCCGAAGTTCCAGATTGGCGACGACGGCCGTCCCGACAGTGATTTCAGCCTCGGCCTTGGCCTCAGGACCTGAGAAGGCCTGGATCTTGGCGACGCCGCTCCGTTCGTCGCTGATAAACAGGACCTCCACACGGCCATCCTTCGTCTTGGCCGACGGTGGGTCGATCCGGCCCAGGGTCGTCGTGAAGGTGATCAGCGTACCGTCCGGGAGGGGCGCTCCCGTCGAGCGGAAGCCCAGGACCGTCACGGTCGCCGTCCCGCCGTTGGCCGGGACCCACTCGGGCTTCACGAATATCTGGAGGACCGACCCCGTCGGGGCCGTGAAGTCGACCTGCCCGCAGGCGACAGCCATTAAAAGCAAGAGGCCTCCACCGAGCCATCGCCCAAATACAAAGCCACTGCATGAAAAATGGTCAGGCCTCGTCATAGCCGGACCTCTGGGAGCCTCGGGATCGAGACAGTGTATTCCCTTGTCCCGGGGAGGGTCAACCGGGTAAAAGTGCCCTGCACATGACCGAGAAAGCCGCACTCATTCTCTCGACGGTCGGTCTCGCGGCCTCCAAGTCCCTTGTTTCCCACGCAGTAATGAGCTATGGTCCTGGCGGGAAGCGACGAACCCTGAAGGCCCCATCACGGGGCGAGAGGCTGGCTGGAGGCTCTCATGTCGGAATGGAAACCGATTCGTGTTCCACCCTTCCGTATCAAGATGGTCGAACCGATCCGTCGTCTGCCGGCGGCCGACCGTTGGGCCCGTATGGAAGAAGCCCACTGGAATGTCTTCTACCTGCGGTCCCGGGACGTCTTCATTGACCTCCTGACCGATAGCGGGACGGGTGCCATGAGCGACGCCCAGTGGGCGGCCCTCGTCATGGGCGACGAGGCTTACGCCGGCTCTCAGAGCTTTGAGGCCCTGCGGGCCGTCGTCGAGGACCTGACGGGGATGCCGTACGTCCTGCCGGTCCATCAGGGCCGGGGCGCTGAGCACGTCTTCTTCAAAGCCCTCCTCCGACCCGGCCAAGTCGTGCCGTCGAATACGCATTTTGACACGACCCGGGCCAACATCCGGGCCGTCGGGGCGACGCCCGTGGACCTGCCCGTGCCCGAAGCCGCCGACCCCGACTCGGAGGCGCCCTTCAAGGGCAACCTCGACGTCGAGCGGCTCGCCCGCCTCTTGCGGGAGGCCGCCCCGGGCCAGGTCCCCATCGTCATGCTGACCGTCACGAACAACGCCCTGGGGGGCCAACCCGTCTCGATGGAAAACATCCGCCAGACGGCCGAACTGGCCCATCGGTACGGGGCCCGGCTCGTGATGGACATCGCCCGCTTTGCCGAAAACTGCTACTTCATCCGTCAACGGGAGCCGGCCTTCCGGTCTACGCCCCTGCGGGACATCGCCCGCCAGATGTTCGAGTATGCCGACGCGTGTCTGATGAGCGCCAAGAAGGACGGCCTCGTCCCCATCGGGGGCTTCATCGTCACACGGCATGCGGACGTCTATGAAGCGGTCGCTCCATTCCTTGTCCTCCATGAGGGCTTTCTGACCTACGGGGGTCTGGCGGGCCACGACCTGGCGGCGATGGCCGTCGGCCTCCGAGAGGCCCTGGACGAGGCCTACCTGGCCTACCGTGTTGGCCAAGTTGCTACGATGGTAGACGAACTGCACCGTCGGGGCATCCCCGTCGTCCGGCCGGCCGGGGGCCACGCCGTGTACGTCGTGGCGGAGCGTCTGATGGACCACGTCCCGGTCGAGGCCTTTCCGGGCCAGGCCCTGACGGTCGCCCTCTACTGCGCCGGTGGGGTCCGGGCCTGCGAGATCGGGAGCCTGCTGATGGGGGACGACGAACGGCCGCCCCACGAGCTCGTCCGACTGGCCATTCCCCACCGGGTTTACACGGACGAGCACCTGGCTTACGTCGTGCGGGTCCTGGCGGCTATCGCCGAGCGGCCCCGGGCGTGGCCCGGCTTCCGGGTCGTCCGGGCCCCGGCCGTCCTGCGCCACTTTACAGCTCATCTGACCCCGACGGGACCGCTCCCGTCCCCGACCGACTGGGAACTCCCCCTGGCGGGGGTGGACCATGGACCATAGACCATGGACCATGGACCTTAGACCTTAGACCGGCTGAGGCCGACGGGGGTCGCCTCGGCTGGAGAGGATGGGTGAGAGCCGATCTCCAGTCCCTCCTCTATAGCAGAGCCGTTCGGTTCGTGAGAAGGGCGTCGGGACGGCTCTTCCCACCGTCTGAGAGGCACGGTTTTTTAGGACCCGTCTCATCAATCCGACGGGACCGGGATCGGACCCTCGATATCCGACCCCAGACCATGGACTATGGACCATAGACCCCCTGGGGCCCAAGCCGGTCTATGGTCTGTGGTCATATTGATTATAAAAATACGGGATGCGAGGGGCGGGGAGCCTCGGCGACGGCTTTTCCCGTCTCCCGGACCCATCTGCCGAATGCTTGAAACATCGTGCTTTCGTGGAGGTGCCCTTTCCGCTTCCCATCGCACTTCTCACCTCCCGAACGGCTCTGATTTTGATTTTCTCATGATGAGGTAAGCGGGCTTTCCCCCACAGGTCTATGGTCCATGGTCTATGGTCTACGGTCCCCTTCCAGTAGACGCCGGGCCGATGGGCTCATAAACTATGCAATGAGACGACTCAACCCTGGACCGAGGGAACGTCCGTGATCGATACGCTCCAAGTCTTCCAGGAACTCCAAGAGGTCCTTCCCCCGGAGGCGGCCCGGCGGGTCGCTGAAATCATCGGCCGGGTCTACGAAGAACTTCAGCAGGGCATCACGCGGACGGAATTCCAAGACCTCCAGCGGGCCATGGCCGAACTGGCGGAAGCCCAGCGGCAGACGGAGCGACAGCTTCAGGCCCTGACGGCCCAGATGGAGGCCTTGGGCCGTCGGGTCGACGGCCTGACCCAGCGGGTCGAGGAGCTGGCCGAGGCCCAGCGGCAGACGGAACAGCAGATCCAGGCCCTGACGGCCCAGATGGAGGCCTTGGGCCGTCGGGTCGACGGCCTGGCCCAGCGGGTCGAGGAGCTGGCCGAGGCCCAGCGGCAGACGGAGCAACGGCTTCAGGCCCTGACGGCTCGGGTCGACGGCCTGGCCCAGCAAGTAGAGAAATTGGCTGAAGTCCAACGGCAAACGGAAGCGGAGGTCCTCAGCCTGTCTCGGAGTGTCAAGGAGCTGACGGGAGAGCTTCGGGAGACCCGTCAGCAATTGGGCGGTCTGGCCATGACGGTGGGATATACCCTGGAAAATGAGGCTTTCAAGGCCCTGCCCCGCCTCCTGGCCCGGGACTTTGGCCTGAGAGTCCATGAGCCTCTCCGCCGGAAGTATGTCATCGACCGAGAGGGCGATCTTCTGGAGGTCAACATCATCGGACATGCTTCCCAAGACGGCGAATCGGTCACGATCGTCGGGGAGGCCAAGGTCCAGTTGTCCAAAAATGACGTGGACCGTTTCATCCGGAAAAAACTGAAGCGGCTGGAGGGCGCCCTGCCGGGTCGGCTCTTTCCGGTCCTGGTCACGCACATGACGACGGCGGCCGACGTCGAGGCTTACGCCCGGAACAAAGGTATCGCCCTCTACTATTCGTATGACTTCTAAGCGGTCATTTGGGAATTCGCCAGTTCGGCCATTGGGTAAGTGGGCAGATGGGGGACAGGGGTCCCCTCTTACCTTGTCACTTTGTCCTTGGAGATGGAGCCCCTCGTCCATGACATGGAATCGCCTCAGACCTATCTGCCTATCTGCCTTATTGCCGAGCTCCTGAACTGCCGATTCTTCAGGAGAACGACCATGGGTTGGCTTCGTAGAGCCTTTCACGTCAGCGTCGGCTTAGGAGCCCTGGCCGTCCGGCGGGTGCAGGACGTCGTCCAGCGTCTGGAGGCCGAGGGCCGGCAGGTCTTGGAGCGGCCCGATAACCCCGTCGAGAGGGTTCGCGTCCGCTTCGGCCGATGGACGGAATCGACCCGCAAGACTTTTCAAGAGCTGGCGACCCACCTGTACTACACCGTGGGCGTTACACCCTTGCAAGAAACCCAGCGTCTCCACCAGCGTGTCGATGAGCTGGAAACCCGCCTGACCCGAAAGACCCGGGGTGATGCGGCTCGTTCAGATTCCTAAGGCATACCGCCAGCTCCGGCGGTTTCGTCAGATCGTACAGGTCCTGGCCCGGTACGGCTTCTGGGACGTCCTGGACCGGATGGGTCTGGCGGGATCTTACGAACGGCTTCGCTGGCCCTGGCGGCGCCGGACGACGCCGGAGCTGGTCCACGGGACGACGCCCCAGCGGGTCCGAGCGGCCCTCCAGGAGTTGGGTCCGACCTTCATTAAGCTGGGCCAGTTCCTGAGCCTGCGGCCGGACCTTCTCCCCGTCGAATGGGTCCACGAGCTGGAGCAATTGCAGGACCGGGTCGCCCCCCAACCGTGGGAGGAACTTCAGCTGGTCTTAGATCAGACCCATCCCAAGTGGTCTGAATGGCTCATCGAACTGGACCCCACGCCCCTGGGCTCGGCCTCCATCGCCCAGGTCCACGCGGCCCGCACGGCCGACGGCCGGACCGTCGCCGTCAAGGTCCGACGCCCCCACATCGAGCGCCTCATCCGGACGGACCTGGACATTCTGGCCTTCCTGGCCGACCTGGCCGACCGGCATATCGAGGAACTTCGACCCCTCCGGCTCCCCGTCCTGGTGGCTCAGGCCCGGCAGGTCCTGGAGCGGGAGCTGGACCTCCGTATCGAGGCTCAGCAGATCGAGCGGTTCCGTCGGAACTTTCAGGACTTTCCCGAGATCGTCGTCCCGGCTGTCGACTGGACGGTCCACGGCGACGCCGTCCTGGTCGTCGAGCGCATCGAGGGCATCCGTATCGACCGGGTCGATGAGCTGGTCCGCCACGGCGTCGACCCGGGGCGGATCGCGCAGATCGGCGCCCGGGCCGTCCTGAAGCAGGTCTTCATCGACGGCTTCTTTCACGCCGACCCCCACCCGGGCAACCTCTTCGTCCTCCCGCCGGACCGCATCGCCGTCATCGACTTTGGCATCATGGGGACCCTCGACGAAACGATCCGGGAGGTCTTGGCCGACATCCTCATCGGCGTCGTCCGGCAGGACACCCGGTCGGTCGTCCGGGGCCTGATCCGGCTGAACGTCATCCAGGAGCCCCCGCCGCCGGCGTTTTTCCAAGAGTTAAATGACTTCATCGGCCGGTACAGCCGGATTCCCATCGAGCGGGTGTCCCTGCGCATGGTCCTGGAAGAGGTCCTGGCCCACCTCCGGCGGTACCACCTGTTTCTGGCGACCGACCTGGCCCTCATGTTCAAGGCCCTCTTGGCCCTGGACGCCCTGGCCCGAAAGCTGGACCCCGACCTCCAGACCGTGGAAGTCGCCCGGCCCTTCGTCCAGCAGTTGGTCCGCCGGCGGTACAGCCCCCTTCGGTACGGGCGTCGGATCGTCCAGCAGGCCGAACAGGTCCTCTCGATGGCGGCCTCGACGCCCCTGGAGTTCGAGTGGTTCTGGCAACAGTTCAGCCGGGGCCAGTGGCCCCTCCCGATGGAGGTCCGGAACCTGACGTCCCTGGAGGATTCGGTCCAACGGGGGTTTCACCGGATGGCCTGGGCGATGGTCATCGGGAGCCTCCTGGTGGCATCGGCCCTCTTGATGATCCGGCCCGTCGGACCGGTCTGGTACGGCATTCCCGTCGTCGGAGCGATAGGCTGGCTGACCGCCCTCTTGATGGCCCTCGTCCTGGGGTTTCAGGTCCTGCGTTCGGGCCGCTGGTAAAGTATAAGTATAAGATAAAGAGTAAAGAGTTGACAGAGCCGTTCGGTTCGTGAGAATGGCCTCGGAACAATCTTGTCCAACACTCGGGAAGCACGGTTTTTCAAAGGGACGGAGGGACGAGCCAGGGTGATGGATGGTTCATAACCGCTATGGGCTCATGGCCCTTATTGGCTCATGGCTCATAGCTGATGGCTCATGGGCCTATGAGTCATGACCCATGAGCCAACGTGAGCCATGAGCCCATGCGGCGAAGAGTCGGGAAAACTTCAGGAAGACGCGGGGACCTGGAACGATACATACCCCCTCGCTTTCTACGTCGGCCGCCGAACGGCCTTCCCGAAGGGCCGAATTCCCGAATTCCCGAACTGCCGAACTCCCGAATTCCCGACTGGATGGCCCCTTTCAGGGTCCCCGGGGACGGCACTCGGGCGGCAGGGACCGGGGCGGGGTCCTCGGTCCGACGTCACAGAGACCCGATGACTCGTGGCATGCCGGGAAGGGGTCTCGAAAGGGACGGCCTTCCAGGAAGTCGAGGACGGTCCCGAAGGCGGGCCGGACGCGACCGTTCTCGCACGTGAAGTCCGGCATGAGGACGTCGTGGTGGCAGGGCAGGCCGGTCCACATCACGTAGAAGACGACCATCGGGAGCCAGTCGCTCCGGGCCTGCCGGTATTCCAGGGTCCACCGGTAGGCGTGGGCCTGCCAGTCGAGGCCGCAAGGGCTATCGCAGGTATCCCATCCGACCTCGGTCAGCCAGAGGGGCCGGCCCAGGCCTCGGGCCGTCGGCCCGACGATGCCGTCGACGACCTGTGCGATTTCGTCGGGTCGGGCGAGGGTATGGTGGGTGATGATATCGATGTATGGAAGCGCCCGATGGACGACGTAGAGGAGGTTCCACCGGGGCAATTGCCGGAGCCAGTGGTGGGTCATCTCGGGGGCGCCGACCTGGGCCGTCGGGTCCAGGGCGTGGATCAGCCGGGCGGCGGGAATCAGGATGCGGTCCAGGTATTCGTCCTCCGTGCCCGTAAAGAATTTATGCAGGTTCGGCTCGTTCCAGATGAGCCAGTGGTGGACGCCGTAGTCGGAACCCTCGAAGCGGGCGTAGCGGGCGACGACGGCCCGGACGAAGTCTTCCCAGTCCCGGACGTCCCGGGGCGGGACGTTGGGCGTCTGGCCGCCGTTGGCCCAGGCCGGCGTGCCGACGAGGTTGACCATCAGGCGAAGACCCAGGACGCGGGCCGTCCGCACGAGGCTGTCGGGGCCGCTCCAGTCAAAGACGTCACGGGCCGGCTGGATCTGGTCCCACCGGAAGTCGACGCGGGCCCATCGGAGGCCGAGCCGGCGGAAGGCGCACTGGACGTGGGGGAGTCGGTAGTCGCCGAGGAACCCGACGTGGTCCCGCGCGGCGTCCGGGGAGGACGGGGGGGTCGGATGGGTTAAGGCCGCCACGCCGAGGAAAAGCCAAGCGATCGGGGCCGATCTGCGCATTTTTGATCCAAGGGGTCGTGGAAGACTTTGGATGGGGCCTCCGCCCTATGAGCGCTCGCTTCTTGACGCCTTTTGGGTTCTGTACGTATGTAATTATACCCGACGGGTGCGTTGACCGACTTTCAGACCCCGGAGGCCCACCGATGTGGCGTCTCAGCGGATGGCTGTTCCTACCCGTCTTCGTAGTGACCGCCTGCACCCATACCCTTCAGACGGACCCGACCCGGCCCGAGACCCTGCCGGCTCTTCAGCGGCGGCTGGACGGAAAGGACCTGAAGGTCCTGCGCACGGACGGCACGGAGGTCCGGGTCCCGAAGGCCCGGGTCACGGCCGAAGGCGTCGGAGGCATCTCGTGGAGCGAGATCCGGGCCGTGGAGCACCGGAGCCGTAGCCGGGGCGCCTTAGAGGGCCTGAGGATTGGGGCTGGGCTTGGATTGGCCGGGGCCATCGCGCTGGGTGCGATGGCCGCCACCTCCCCGTGCAATCCCCCCTCTTGGTTTTGTTCCGATAGGCCTGAGAAGAATTTCCTCGGCTATTTCTTGGTCGGCTCGATTCTCTTCGTTCCCCTCGGCAGTGGGTTGGGCCTGCTGGTCGGGGCCGTCAAGGGGAGTAAAACCCGCGTCGTCGTGAGCCAGGAGGGGCGTCGTTCTCAGGAGTAGGTCGGGCCCGGCACCGGTCTCCCCTACCGGTATCGCTTGGCGGCGCTGGAGGAAGCCGGGAGCGCCCGGTCGTAGGCCCAGGCCTTGATGGCCTTGATCTGGTCCTCCATCGTCTTGGACAGGGGGACGATCTGACCGATGGCCGTGACGAGGTGGTCCATCGTCATCGGGACGCCCTCGTGGAGGGCCTCGATGCGGGCTGACACGACGGCCTGCTCGATTTCGGCGCCTGTCCAACCCTTCGTCATGGCGGCCAGGGCGACCATGTCGAAGCCCGCCGGGTCGGCGCCCTGCTTGCGGAGGTGGATCCGAAAGATCTCCTTCCGCTCCTCGTCGTCGGGGAGGTCGACGTAGAAGATCTGGTCAAAACGGCCCTTCCGGAGGAGTTCGGCCGGGAGGAGATGAATCCGGTTGGCCGTGGCGGCGACGAAGACGTCCCCGGCCCGCTCCTGGAGCCACGTCAGGAAGCTGGAAAAGATGTGGCTCCGACCCTCGCCGCCCGTCTCGTGGTAGCGGCCGACGCCCATCTCGATTTCGTCGATCCAGAGGACGGCCGGGGCGATGGCCTCGACCTGGCGGAGGGCCTGGTGGAAGACCCATTCGGGTTCTCCGTATGCACCTGAAAAGATCAGGTTCATGTCCAGTCGGAAGAGGGGTAAGTTCCACAGGGACGAGACGCACTTGACGGCCAAGCTCTTGCCGCATCCGCTGATGCCCATGATCAGGATGCCCTTGGGACGAGGCAGGTCCTGACGGCGGGCCTCGGGAGTAAACAGGACGGCCCGCTTGCGGAGCCAGTCTTTCAGGACGTCCATCCCACCGAGGTCTTCGAGACTCCACCGGGGAGGCACGTATTCAAGGGCGCTTTCTTTGCGGACGAGCTGTTCCTTTTCGGCAAAGACAGTCTCGAACAGGTCCTGTTCATGCTGGAGGGGCCGCTGGGCGAGGCGCTGGACGAGGTGGAAGATTTCGTTGAATGTCAGGCCCCGCATCGTGGCGGCCAACCGGGGGACGAGGGCCTGCCAGGGCTGGAGGGCGGCCTGGGTCCGGAACAGGGCTTGCAGGTATTGAACGATCTCGGCCTCGGTCGGGATATCGACGGGAACGAGGTAGAGCTCCCGCTTGAGGAGCTCCGGGACCCGGGCGTCCGGCGATACCATCACGACCATCTTGGGCTGGGTCCGCAGGCGGTAGTAGAGGTCCCGGAGCTTGCGGACGAGGCCCGGATGCCCGTTCAGCCACGGCGCAAAATCCTTCAGCATGAAGATCCCGCCCGCCGGGTGGGCCTCGATGAATTCGAGGGCCTGGAGGGGGTCCCGCGTATCGGAAGAGGCTCCGCCGAATCCGGCGATGCAGGTCCAGACATACAGGCTGTCGGGCTTCTGGAAGATGGCCCGAGCGAGGGCTTGAAGCCGCTGTTCGACCCTCGCCTCGTCCCAGGAGGCGACCCACACGAGGGGGTACCGACTCTGCCAGGCGTGGGTTAGCTCTTGCCAGAGGTCCATGACCGTCTCCCGGCCGATTCGCCCGTGGAGTCATTTTAGCCAGGCCCGCCCCGCAGGGGCAATCCTTCGACGCTCCGGAGACTGTTCCAAGGTGGGTGAAAGGCCGGAAAAGCTCATCCCAGCTGGCCGCGGCTCGGACCTGGAGGCGGATTCCAAGAAAAACCTCTTCAGATCTACATATCTGACTAATTCGCCCACCAAAAATGGAACAGTCTCACGCTCCGCTTCAGCGGGAAGGCACCGGACTCGGCCCAGACCGGCCCGCCGGATTTGCGGGCCCGCCCCCGCCGCCACCGCCGACACTCTGGACCACCACCGCAGGATAGACGCCTCCCGCCCACCCGCATCGGGGTCTCGGCGTGCGGCCACCCGCCGCCGAAAACGTCGTTGCGCGCACCGGCCGTCTCGGCCGACGGAACGTCCCCTGGGACCATGCAACCGGCGTGCCAGTGACGTCGGACGCCCCTCCCGATGGCTCGAATTCTTCGCTTCCTCGGCCCTCCCGCCTCCGCCTCAGGCCTGAGGTGTCTAACGCGATGGACAGAAGTGTTCAGAAAATTAAACACCTGAAGTCGGGTCCCTGACCATTGGTATTCCGGGTCGGTCCGGAAACTCAACGCTGACGTCCCCGCCTGAAGGCTTCACCGGAAGCGTTGCCCCTATGGCACGCTGTATGTTCTCTCCATCCACCGCCGACCCATCGGCCGAGCCGACCCTCGGCGGACGGGTCCGTTCGGTTGGGAGAAATGCAGTTCCCATCCGGGAAAACGGTGGCCCGGCCATCTCGATGTTTCAAGCTTGTTAAGAATGACACCACCATGACGGGCGGTGTTCAGAGGGGATCTGACACCGCCATGACGGGCGGTGTTCGGAGGGGATCGACCCGGCCATGACGGGCGGTGCATGAGGAGGACGCCCGCAGGACGGCCGGCTCTCTACGGAAGCCACCGGCATGACGGCCGGTGTTCCGGAGATAGACGCCCGTCTCTCAACCTGCCCATCTGCCCACCTGCCTATCTGCCCATCGGCCCATCTGCCAAATGCCCATCGGCCGAACTCCGTCCCTTTCGTCACTCCGTTACTTTGAGAAAGTGCACCCATGAAACGCCCTCTGCACCTCCCCGAGCCCGGCTGGACCCTGACAGAAATCCTGATCAGCCTCGGCCTCATCGGTCTGCTGGCCGGGTTCGCTCTGAGTGTCGTGCACACCTGGCAGGTCCGTTCCAAAGTCCTGGAGATTCCGCAGGTCCTGACCGCCGATATCGTCTACGCCCAGGGAATGGCCCTGCGGCAGGGACGGTCCGTGGGCCTCGTCTTGGGATTACCCGACCCCAGGGGCTACCGGGTCTGCATCGACACGAACGGCGACGGCCTCTCCCGTTCCGATATCCAGACCGGCTTAGACGTCTGCACCGAATCGGAAATACGATTAGAGCAGTCGCCCTGGGTTCAGGTCGTCGAATTACGCTGGGGCGCTCACCGAATGATCATCTGCAACGCGTGGGGCCTCTGCACGTCGGCGACGACCTGCTGGGCGGTCCCGGCCCTGCGGGAACGGTGGTGTCTGGTCTGGAACGGTACGACGGGCCAGACCCGATGGGAGCGGTCCCCTGCCCCATAGTCATCCCGGCCCGTTTGGGCTAAAATAGAACGCCTCAGTTCGAAAGAACGGTTGTCAATGGGCCTTCTTCATCGGTCGGAAAGGCCAGTTTTTCAAGCATAGCGATGACGGAGGGGGCCATCATCGCGTTTCCCATGGCTCCCGGTACCCTCATATTGGTGGAGGTTTATCATGGTGCAATATATATTTCAAAAAATCACGCCTCCTACGAGGGGGGAAGTCATCCAGATTCGGGACGGTCGGGTCGTCCCGCCCGACCGGCCCATCGTCCCCTTCATCGAGGGCGACGGCATCGGACCCGACATCATGCGGGCCGCCCGCCTCGTCCTCGACGAGGCCGTCCGCCTCGCCTACGGCGGCCGCCGGGAAATCGTCTGGTTCGAGGTCTACGCCGGCGAGAAGGCTCAAGCCCTATACGGCGAGCTTCTGCCTCAAGACACGATCCAGGCGATTTGGACCTACCGGGTCGCCCTCAAGGGTCCCCTGACGACGCCCGTCGGCGGCGGATTCCGGAGCCTGAACGTGACCCTTCGGCAAATCTTCGACCTTTACGCCTGCATTCGGCCCGTACGGTATTTTCGGGGTGTGCCCTCGCCGCTTCGGGAGCCGGAGAAGGTGGACATGGTGGTGTTTCGGGAGAACACGGAGGACGTGTATGCGGGGTTGGAGTGGGCGGCGGGGAGCGAGGAGGCGAGGCGG